>JAVVGG010000081.1:0-7217 GCA_032249275.1 Desulfurococcales archaeon | reverse complement strand
AATATAACCACAACCCTTATAAACTTTTATGAAACCCAAAATAGTTTCTTGAGGCTTCTGCTAAAGGTCTCTAGATCTTCAGCAGTATTATCTCGGGCACGTCGTCCTTTATATATGCAACCACCTTGCCCCCCTCTAGCGCCCCGAGAACCTCTAGATCCTTCCTGAGATTTGCCAGCCTAGTGATCTTATTATTTATCTCCTCAAGAACCCTCTCCAAAACCTCCAGCTCCCTCACGGGAGACGGGTTCACAAGAACCTTAACCCCTCTGAGATCAACCTGGTAGGATCCCTCCTCACCCGAGACCTGGGTACCCGGAGATAGCTTGGCTATCACCTCAAGAATCCTCCTCTGCCTCTCAGCCCTTCCCCTCAGATCCTCAACAACCCTTATAAGCTCACCAAAAACCTTTCTATAGTTGGCTATCTGGCTATCAACATAGCCCAGAAGATCCTTGAAACTCCCGAACTCCCTCATCATAACAACCACCCCCAAGAATCTATTAATAGAGATATATAAATAAAGTGTTAAAAATATTTTTATTTCATATCTATCCAGCAATTACCTCACTGTAGAACGTGTTCCCCGCAGCTGTTACAACCTTGATAGTATATCTAACCCCGCTGATAAAGTTTGCATCGCTACAAGTTGCTGGTATGGTATTTATTGCCCCAGGGTTAATGGGTTGCGATCCTGAGAAGCATGTGTAGTTAGCTACATAAATAGCTATCACAGTCGAGGGAGAAGATCCCGTGTTTCTAATGCTAATGTTTAGCTGCCAGTCACTACTAGTTTTTGTGAGTGTTGCGTTTGGAAGTATCACTAGGCTCTCGGCCCCACCTACTGTTGTTCCGAAGAGCCCTGTCATCCATGCTACTACTGCTATTGCTATTACGAGGGTTATTGCTATTAATATTATGGCGGCGATCAGAGGCTCTAGTCCTTTCACTATTCTCTTCCCTCTATAGCCGGCTGGTTTCGCCATATTACCTCACCTCTTTTTTTTTTCTCCAGCTTATAAATAATAGCTCTAGCTTTATTAATGTTTTTCTGTGAAGCTTTTATTCTAATATCTAGCTATATGTATTACTTATTTAGTTTATTTCTCCTGACAAAGTTATATTATTTATATAGCTATGCTTTTTCTATTTCTTGATCAGTTTTTCTCTATCTATATCTTCAGTTTTACCGCCTGTACTTAATAAATATTGTTATTAGCTCTATGAATTTGATGTGTGTGTCTCTAGATCTAGGGGTGGGGATCGGTTTTTCTCTAGATAGTTAATATTAAAGTATCTAATAAATTAATTTCTTTTTGTTGTAGTTTAGCTTTTTCATTATCCATGGTTTTATTGGGGTGCTCTTATGTATTTCTCGCCTTTGCATATTGGTTTTCCTGGATCCTCGACTTTTTTGGCGAAGTATGTGCATACTCTGAGCTCTGGTTCGTAGAGTAGGCATGTTATACACGATATACCCTGGGTCTCCGGGATCTCTGTCTCTGCCCCCTTTTCTTCTTGGGTGGGGGGTGTTGCTTGGGCTGGTATCTTCTCTTCTCTCTTCTCTATCCTCGGCTCTGCTATTCTTATTCTCTCTGCCTTCTTCTCTGCTTTTTCCGCTATTTTTCTGAAGATCCCCTCTATGGTTGTCATGGCAGCATGCCCTCCTCCTGGGGGTTCATAGCTGATCTCTATCTCTAGCACTGTTGTATCCAGCTTCTTATATGCTGTGAACACTGCTCTCAGCTTGTTGGGTTCCAGGGAGCTATAGATCACCTTGTTATCTTCTCTACTAACCACCATAGCGATCGTGTCTAGATATGTTGCTAAGAATCTCCTATAGGTTATGGTGAAGTGGTATATACCAAGATCCCTAAAATATCTCAAGTTAATTATCCCCGGAACCCCCTCCAAAAGGTCTGAAGGCTCTCTAAGCGCCTCTAAGAGAGCCTCCGGATCACGTGTAGAGATCATAGCAATCCTTATAACCGGCATATATAGCACCCCGCAGACCTATGCTCTATGTAGAGTATATACACCCAATAGATATTTAGCTTGGGAGCATTATATTAAACAAGTAATCCCTGGAAATAGACAGGGTCCCCATAAGATAGGCCTTCATATCAGAGACACAAGGATTGGGCTTGCTATATATCTATCATTAAACCTTGTCCAGATAACGATGTAGAGATATCTCGAGCTAGGATCGGATATAGATATATTTAGAACAAGAACGTCATTAAGCCTCATAACACCAATGCTATATATAGCGATAGAGCCAGAGTACCCCATATCCCTTATGGAAACCCATGAGCCAGCGAACTTGGTATAGAGCACCTGTGATCCAAACCCAGCGGAACCCGATGCCTGCATAAAAGATAGGTTCCCGAGAGAAGCATATAGAGGGGAGAGATTATAAGAGAAATCCTGCGAATCAATAGTCTTTAGGGTCCACCACATAGGGGATGTATCAGACCCATTATATAGAGTGACACTAACATTATAGTCACCAGCTAAGATACCAGCCCTCACGACCCCAACATAGACAATACGTGTAGAGGACCTATTCTCCATAGAGATCAGGGAGGCCTGGAACTCAGACAGACAGAGATCAGCAAAAGAGCTAAAAGCACTCTCATAATATCTCTGGGAAACCCAGGAATTGGCTAAAAGAAAACCGGACAAGCCTATTAAAAGAACCAGAACAACGAGGATCACAGAGCTAAGCAGTTCAGACTGTGCCTTTAATAGCATCTCTATCACCTAACAAGGGTAGCTCCTACAATAGCTATATACTCAATACCGATCCTTATGTCGCTGTTACCTTTACTATCATATATGCCAAATCTAATTTCAAGATCATATAAACCTGCTGGAGCATCTCTCATAGGGATCAGAACATAGCCTTCATAAATAACCATTTTATCTTTAAAAGGTGGGGTCCACCCATCAGCTGTGGAATATCCACTATATTTTATCGCATTGTTACTTGAATAGATAAGAGATATATTAATTCCCCCGCTAAATTTGTTTCTGTTGTAGAAACCTACTATCTTATAATATATAGCTATAGCATATATGCTAGCGCCTAGATTCACCGCATTTCTTAATAGGACCCTTATACAACCTTCACCAATATTTACGGGATTTGGGTCTCCTTGTGAGCTAAAAACGCTTATAAGATCTCTGTCATACCTGCTGTTACTCCGATCCCAAATCTTCAAATATCCATTTTGGTTACAGTTGAGATTTCCAATAGAGTAGTTACCTAAATCGTTTGGTCCTAGGCTTAGATCTTGTGCAAATCTAGCGTTGCTTTCGTTAAACAATGTCGATGGGGACATAGCAGCTAATAAACCATATAGCCTGTCTTTAATTGGGAATATGTTTCCTCTTGCTGTCATTATATAGCATATGATAGATGCTCCATAGCTGCTTATATTGGCTATCGTATCTCCTTGTTTCATAGTTATGTTTGTCTTCAATATGGATGTCCTGTTTCCACATCCATATCCATTATCTATTACTGCTAAGACTATTGTGAGTGGCACTGATCCTGTGTTTCTTATATAGGGTGTTTCCCCTATGAGGGCTATGTCTATTGATTCTGATGATCTTTGCTTTTGGTATTCACTAAAACTATTAAATGCATTTATTGTCTCTCTGTTTGATATGTTTAGGTATATTAGTAGGGGTATTATTGTTACGATCGCTATTGAGATCCCTATTATGAACGCGAGTATGCCTGCCACTGCTTTTCTAATGCTTTCTCTTTTTATTTTCATTTTCATTATTCTCTAATTATTATATTTATCCATACTTATATATTTTTTGTTTTTTATCTCTATATAGCTTCCTCTCTAGCTTTTCTCTCTATATATCTCCTCATGTATCTTGCTACGAAGATTATAGCTAATACCATTCCAGATGCTATGAATACCAATGTGTATCTCTGGAAGAGGCTGAGTATTGTTGGTTGTAGTCTATATGTAGTGCTATCACTACCTGGGGTTAGGGTGCTCTCAAGCTTATTATATCCCTGGGCGTTGATTTCTACGGTGTATATGCTATAGGGTAGCCTCATGGGTATGGATCCGCTGTTATCGGATATCCCTGTAATCTCTATCGATGGGTTCTCGGCGCTTCTCAATATCGCTATGGCTCCTTGGACTGGCTGACTAATATCGTTGATGATCTTCAGCTCGATCTCATGGATTTTCCTTAATAACCTGATCTCGACCCTCCCTCCACCAATATCTATGTTAGCTGTAGTCTCTACAGTAGCATAGATCTGCTGGGCCTGTTGAGAAGGTTCAACAACTATCCTGGCTCTCCCAAATGGTATTGATGCATTGATGACGTTTGATGTGGTATTAATATCAACGCTATATACTAGCCTATTCTCCACATATATCGATACCTTGAGGGGTGCTATAGGTCTTATGCTCAGAGGGTCTATAAGGGCTATCGATACTGGCTGGTGTGTTCTATTAAGCCTAATAATGATCTCCTGCCTATCGATCCTAAGAATGGCTTGATAAGGGTTATACATACTCATATTCACGGGCTCAACAGAGACTAGGTAGTCCCCGATGAGTATGCTTGGTATTAGGACAGAGCCGTCGCTGAATGTGGATCCCCTGAATACCTGGTAACCAGATTCGATCCTCGAGATCAATACCATGGCATTAGATATAGGAGATCCGAAGTCATCCATCACAATAAGCCTTACAGGTATCTCCCTAGGTCTTAGGGGAATAGATATATTTAGTAGAGAACCAGCCTCCCTGAGACCTATGATAGATTCTGATGGATAGAAGAAGGGTGATTCAACAAAGATTCTATAGATACCTAAGGGCATCTTCAGAACCTCCCCAAGCCTTATAAAGCCTAGATCACCCCTTAATAGAGGCCCCTCCCCAAATACCCTGATCCTCATACCCTCCATAGGTATAAACATGCTAGAACCACCTATTACAGTGATAGAGACGTTAAGAGCAGCTAGATCAGCTATTAACACGAGATCTATATTCCCTGAGTAAGACACATTGAAATACCCCCTAGCTAGTACAATACCTCTCCAAGTGAGGAAAGCACTATGAACACCGCCTGGGAGAAGCATCTCAACATGGTTATCCCCCAACACTATCTCGGTCCTATTATCTATAATGAGCGTCACTCCCGGAGGAGCCCTCTGAAGAGAGGCTGTATATGGGCTCTCTGGGTTTTGGTAGTATATAGATATATTCACTCTATATAGTGTAGGGCTCTTAAGATCTAGGATGCTGTGAGGAACAGAGATCCTTGTTCTATAGCTTATAAACCCTCCCAAGATGACTGCATCATATACTCCCGGGGGTAGGTATATGGTTGAAGATCCGTTGTATATCCCCGACCTAGCAACAAGATCACCGCCCTCATATATCTCCACATACCCCTCAGAGACAGGCTTCACATATCTCGAGATAACATCCTCAATATCTATTAAAGCCCTAACCCTAACCATGTCCAGCGGGCATCTATCCGCAACGATCTCCGCAAGCCCCCATAATATGTAAATGCTATTGACCGTAACTATATAGCCAGCACCATCAGGGGATAGTGAAGCGCCTACACCGGGTTCCAGGGGGATCCCTAGGTAATCGCCGCTCCTGGTACACGGCATAGAGGCTGGGGGCGATAGCCTCTGAATATATAGAGACCCATTCCCTCCAACCGCTACTAAAGCGCTATTCCTATAGAAAGCTATGTGGATCTTCTCAGCTATATTAGTACCCCAGTAAGCCACGTGATAGCCCCTCACAATATCGTAGAGGAAGTAGTAAACTTTACCATTAGATAGTGCAACTGTGACCCCATACCCATTGTTGTCATAGCCTATCCAGCCCCTCTCAAAATTCTCTGGAAGGATATACCACCTATACTCAGCCCCACCAGTTCTGAGAATGTTTAGAGATTGGTCATAGTATATGAATATAGATGCTGGAGACTCTTCAATACAGCACCCGATAACGACTCCTATATAGCTCCATGCCACACCGCTAACGCTCGGTTTGATCAGTTTCACGACTACGGGGTTTATGAAGATCGGTATCGGCTTCCCAATCCTTATCTCCTCAGGCGCCTTACTAAGATCAACTATTGAGGCCAGGGTAACGTTGAGGGGAGGGATTAGGGGTACTAGTTCCCCTTGCCCCCCCTTCATAGTGATCGGTATTTCACTGACCCCCTCATACTCCATAGTGCTTGTGCCTCCTCTATATGTTATTGATATCACCACTCTCTCCCCCAGATATCTTATCCCGAGGATCAGGGTCTCGCTTAAATAATCAGGATGGGTTATCTTTATGTTGTAGGTATTGTTATAGGGATCGAGGATCGGGAGATCTAGACTAGCTAGCCCATCCCCACCCGTTAATGCTTGAAACATGATCTGCCTCGACGGTTCCGGCCTGATCAGGTTAGCCGATATAGTGGCATTCACTATTGGGTAGCCACTTTCATTAAGAACCCTGAAGCGGATGCCTACGCTGGGAGGGGCATAGATCATAAGAATTAGTGAGGGATCGACACTCACAGAACCCCTAGAAACGATCTCGGCAGGGGATATATCGAGAACCCTTCCCCCTGTATAGTTATAGAGGGCTGTGCTCCTCTTAGGCCCTATCTCAGCCCACCCGCCCCTCGTGGCTCTATACATATATAGATATCCACCGCTATCTAAGACAGCTAGGTAAGGATCTCCTGTCCCACCAACGCCTATAGTGACGCTCTTTATTGAGTATCTAGAGGCCTGTATATATGATACCTTTCTATCTGGTATTCTGTAGACCAGCACCTCACCCTTCTCATCTCCAACCGCTATGTAGCTCCCATAGTCTCCATCAGAGGATATGGCTGTTGGTTTTCCACCTATCGTATATATACTTCTCTCGAAGATCTTTAAAGATCTATCTATGTGGATCGCCTCAAACAGATAGCCACCCGAGGGACTCTGACCAGCGACACCCACAACACCAGTTCCAGAGACAGTGGACGCTATAACCGCAGAGATCGAGAGGTTAGCGTATGATGTCCTATAAATGCTAGAAGGCTCCAAACCCCCCTCCCTATAGTCTGTCTGAGCTTGCTGAGCATACACCCCATAGCTCTGAGCAACGCTAGATGCAGATGATATTAGCAACACTAGCACAAAGATCCTGAGGTGGAGATAGTAG
>JAVVGG010000080.1:0-7344 GCA_032249275.1 Desulfurococcales archaeon | reverse complement strand
GGCTTTCATTCTATTATCCATATCGATTGCCCTTTTCACAGTTATAAGAATTATAACGCGTAGTGGGTGATACTGTGGGCTTGAGGGGTGCTTCGATAGAGATACAAGGGCTAAGGGTGTGGTTCGGTCCTAGAGAGGTTATAAAGGGTGTCAGCCTATCTATACCGAGCAACACGGTGTTCACTATAATGGGGCCTTCAGGGAGTGGCAAGTCGACCCTTTTAAGGGCTATAAACAGGATCTTAGATCTATATCCAGAGGTCAGGGTTGAGGGTAGGGTGATCGTGGATGGCCTCGATATATATAGCGACTCCGCTGATCCCTCATCGGTTAGGAGAATGATCGGTATGGTTTTCCAGATCCCCAACCCAATACCGAATATGTCTATATATGAGAACGTGGCCCTAGGACCAAAAATCAATAGGATGGTTAGGAGCAAAAGGGAGCTTGATGAGCTGGTTAGATGGGCCCTTGAAAGGGCCTATCTATGGGATGAGGTGAGGGACAGACTTGATATGCCCGCGGGAAAGCTATCTGGTGGGCAGCAGCAGAGGCTATGCATAGCCAGAGCCCTTGCTATGAGACCTAAGGCTCTTCTGATGGATGAGCCAACATCTAATCTAGATCCCGTGGCCACATCCAAGATCGAGAGCCTGATAACAGAGCTTAGGGAATACCTAACAGTTGTCCTGGTCACTCACAACCCATTCCAAGCCTCGAGAGTCTCTGACTATGTGGCCTTTATATATGATGGGAGGCTCGTCGAGGTAGGCCCCACATCCAAGATCTTCACGAGACCTGAGAATGAGCTCACAGAGAAATACGTCACAGGGAGGATGGTGACTTGAGACCAATAGATCAGCATATATTGAGGCTCGAATCAAAGCTTAGAGAGCTCTCAGCAATCTCGGAGGGGATCGTTGAGGACGTGGTTACATTAAAGGCAATGCCCGAGGTGATAAGGGGGAGGGTTGACGAGGTTAGGAGGAGGAGACTCGAGATACACAACAGCATTATAGAGATAATAGCTAGATTCCAACCAACAGCATCAGATCTAAGGAGGTTGATGGCGTCGCTAGAGATATCCTATGGGCTATATAGGTTTGCTAGGTATGCCCTAGACATATCAACAATACTGTCAACAGTGCTTAGAGGCTCTAGCGAGACATGCGAGCTAAAGGGGTCGTCAGAGGCAGCTGGATATGTGGGGGAGATGGTTAGAAAGAGCATAGAGGCTTTTCTAAAGAGGGATAAGGGGCTGGCGAGGAGTGTTATAGAGATGGATAGAGCGGTTGATGAGAAGCTATTCCAAACACTCTCTAGAGCATCTAGATCCACGGATCTATGTTCAACCCTGGATCTACTGATCCTCATGTACCTCGAGAGAATAGCAGATCATAGCGTGTATATAGCGCAGGAGACTGTTGAGATGTTATAGCTAGGGGTGTATCCTTTTTCATGGTAGTGGGCTAGATCTGGGCGTAGAGAGGCCTCGGGATGCGATGATGCTTAGAACTCTCGAGACCGAAGCCCTTCTGGGCAGAGCCCTCATAAAGGGCTTCGGGTTCTTAAGCATAGATGGGAGCCCCATGCCGCTGGGCTCAACAGCCACCAATAAAACCACAGGGGTATCCAAAACCCTGTGGGGGAGGTGGGGGTCCCCTTGACGGCTACAGGGAAATCATAGAAATCCTGTGGATCAAGAAACCAACAATCTCGAAACAAAAGAATTCAATAACACTCAACAACCATCGGGGACAAGCGGTTGGATGAAATAGTTTGTTCGTAGTTTTCCTACTGCCCTTTTAAAAAACTATCTCTTTACCTTGATAACGATCTCTATTGTAGATACCCTGGTTCTCTTACCCTCTTTGCTCTGCAGTTCCTCACTCCCTATGTTTATCCTCTCTATGGTGATTCCGTCTTTGAGGAATCTGCTTCTCACAATCTCCACAGCATCTACAGCCCTGCTAATAGCCCTCCCTCTTGCCTTGACAACCACCTCGTTAACTCCTTGGCTTGCCAGCTGTAGTATTGCTAATACATAGCTCATAACAGGCTTTTTACCAACTAGCACTGTATTTACAGGTTGAGGCTGTGCCATCCTTCACCACCTCGGAATCCTGTCACATGAATGTAAGGAGTTGGGCTTTATAAGCTTTCAATAGGATCTTATTCCGTGTACATATATATTTTTCAGTAAGTAGAATATATGAAATATCGATTGGGAGGATCAAATATGGGGGATATTATAGCAGAGAACGTTACAAAGAGATTTGGGCCCTTTGTGGCCGTGGACTCTGTTTCTATAGTAGCTGACAAGGAGATCATAGCTATTATGGGGCCCAATGGAAGCGGTAAGACAACCCTTTTATCTATGTTAGGCGGCGCTCTGAAGCCATCATCTGGCAAGGTATATGTAAAAGGCATAGACCTATGGGGTTCTGAAGATAAGATGGAGAGGGCTAGAAGGTACATAGGCTTCTCACCCCAGGCCACGGTATTTGAGAGATCTCTAACAGGGTATGAGAACCTCGTCTGGATTGGAATGGCTAGGGGGCTGGGTATATGGGGTTCGAGGAGAAGGGCTAAAGAGCTTGTAGAAGCCCTAGGACTGGCTGATCATGCTAACAAGCCTGTTTCCAGATATAGCGGTGGGATGCTTAAGAGACTCTCGATAGCCTCAGCCCTGATCCACGATCCAGAGGTTATAGTTCTCGACGAACCTGCATCTGGTCTAGACCCCTCAGCTCTACAGGATCTCTGGAGCCTTCTTCTAAAAATAGCTAGGGGTAGAACTATTATCTACTCAACCCACAACCCGTATGAGGCTGAGAGATACTCGACAAGAGTATTTATAATGCATAGAGGGAAAATGGTGGTTTCTGGAAGCGCTTCAGAACTCATCGAGAGATACGCGCCAAAGCCTATGATAGCTATATATCTTCCAGAGGGTGTCGGGCCTCTGGATCTAGAGGGTTTTCGTGGAACTGATAGGGACAAGAGGGTGGCTCTCTACGAGACAAGAGATCCGGGGAGGGATTTGGGGGCTATAGTGGCAGCATACATAGCCAAGGACTATACACCTGAGAGAGTTGAGATTAGAAGGCCAGGTCTTGGAGAGGTCTTCCTAAGAGTCACAGGTGAGGCTATGGAGGTGTAGCTATTGCCGGCTTCGCAATATCTTTACGAGGGGTACATATATGTTAAGTCCATATTTAGAGAGAGACAGCTTCTATTTTGGGCAATAGTCTTCCCCCTAGTCTACCTCTCCATAATAGTTGCTGTGTTTGGAAACCCAGGTGGATCTAATGTGAGCTTCTCTATAGCGATCCAGGATCTCGATAACTCCACACTCTCGATAACCCTTATAGATGCCATAAGAAACGCTGGGATATTTAGAGTTGCTTATGTGAACAGCAGCTTAGAGGAGGTTATAAGAGGCGGGGGATTTGATGTAGGCCTTGTAATCCCGAGGGGGTTTGGGGAGAACCTGACCACCGCGAATCAAACGTATGTTTCCATAGTATATGTTAGCAACCTGCAATCATCTGATGCAGCGAAGAGCTCTCTAGAGTCTTTTATAGGCAGGTTTGGATCTATATATGTTGAGAAGATTATAGAAATAGCTAGGAGCTACATGCCTGTTGAGGCATATAGATATGCGATCTTCATAGCAAAGCCGATCAGCCCCTCCTACACAGAGGTTAAGGGAAGCTATATATCGACTCCAGAGGGGCTCAAGACATACTATGTAATAAGCACCATAGGCTTTATGATACTATATAGCGGGCTATTCACATCGGTAGGCTCTATAGTTGAGGCTAGGAGAAGCGGTGTTCTCCAGCTAATACTCTCAAGCCCTATCAAAGGCTACAGGATATTCATAGCAAGGATAATATCTGGGATTGTCTCGATATCTATAACGTCAACAGCTATAATCCTGCTAGGGATAGCCCTAGGAGCAGATCTATATAGGATCCCGGCCTACATATGGATAGCCACAGCCTTCCTCCTCCTAGTAGGAGCTATAGGCACAATGGGCCTCGGATTTATAATAGCACCATTCATCAGAACATCAGAAGCAGCTACGGCAATAGCGAACATGATAGCCTTCCCCACAATGTTCCTAGGAGGGATAGCAATCCCAAAATTCCTACTCCCCAGCAGCCTCCAGATCTTCGCCGACATATACCCACTCTCCAGAATAGTAGATAGCATTAGAAACATAGCTATATACGGGTGGAAGACTACACAGGCAATCCAATACTCAGCACCCGCGATAGCGGCTAGCATAGCAATACTCGTAATAGGATGGATCCTATATAGAAGAGCCCTGGAAAAAGCCCTTGAAAATCCATAGCATCGTTGACCTCCTACTCATTCTGAATAGCGAGGGGTTTGAGTTTCATTGGGCTTAGTTTTTGCCAAGCCCTCTTCCCTTAGCTTCAAAACCCTCGGGATCCCATTTCATCGGGATCCATGTCACAGGGCTCCACCCACTTTGGGCGACCCCAACCCACAGCTCCACCTTCATTGCCTCCTCTGGTTCATTGCCGTGGGGAAACCCCCGCATCCTGGGCTCCACATAGAAATATAACAAACCTTATAAATCAATATGAAACCCAAAACAGTTTCTTGAGGCGTTCAACGTGGATGCTTTAGATTATTTATAGTGACAATTGCATTCTGAAGCTGATCATCATATATAGGCATAAATAAAGGTACAAGCTGTGAGGGGCATCCTCAGAAATATGTTCTAGGTATCCTGGCCTTTTCTAGAAGCGTTATGAATTCTTCTAAGGACAGCCCAGAGAGCTTCTGGGCCATTCTAAGATCTCCTTTTTCTATGTAGTATATCAATGCTGCTCTTATTCTGGGAGGCTGTTTGTTTATGAAATCCCAGTCAGCCTCCCTCCTCCTAATCTCCTTACCCTCCTCTTCATATTCCTTCAAGATCTCTTCAAAGCGTTTCTCCAATCCCGATCGCCTCGAGATCCCTTCGAGAGAACCTATGATGAGTCTCAGCCTGGTATCTGGTAAACTCACTCTTATCTATTAAGCCCCTTCTATATAGTTCAAGAAGGACCTCAAAAGCCCTCCACACAGTTACCCCCTTTAGATATATGTACTGGGAGGCATATGCTCCCCCATTCTCGCTCAGCACAGTGATCTCAAGCATTCTCCCTATACTAAGGCACACGGCTTCCGGGTAGTCGATGCTCTTTATGGGATATCTCCTGGACTCTCTCATAATTCTTATTGCCTCCTCTCTGATCTCAGGCGTTTCTGTAAAGAGAGCCATTCTATTTCTTGCCATGTTATCTGCGATCCAGTATATTGTGGATTCGCTTTTAACCTCGTTGAGGATGCTCTCGGATATGTATATTGTGTGAAACACCTCGAATATCAGATCTCTTCTAGAGTATCTGGCCCAGTCAATTAGGAAAGACGTGTCTGCAACAGCTTCCCTAGTTTGTGTTTGGGATTCTAGCCTTAACCCTGAGATCGTTCATCTCCTCCATGGAGATACCAGCTATTCTAGAGGCAACATATAGGTCTCCAGACTCTATGTAGTATATCAATGCTGCTCTTATTCTGGGAGGCTGTTTGTTTATGAAATCCCAGTCAGCCTCCCTCCTCCTAATCTCTCTGCTTTCTTCAAACCTTTTTCTAAGCTCCTCAATGGTTGTCTTTCCCATAATCCCCCACAATTATAGTGTATCTCCACTTATATTCATACAATAAAAAGAGTGTCCTCTATAGCTAAAAGCTGTATCTTTTAATTCTATGGTAGATCATCTTATCTATTTGTTTTTTGTTCAGTTCTATATTAGATTCTGTTTTATCTATTACTATCCATTTATTACTATTACTATCCATTCCATGGGAATATTTAAGCGTGAGGCTTAAGAGGGATTCTAAAGCTATCTCCCTTGATCATCTTCACCTCAACGTCGTAGGATATGTATATATACCACTCTCATCATTATCATAGCATATCTCAGCCCTACCCTGTTTCCCAGCTATATGTATTCTCCCTATTATATCTAACCCTTATAGATCCAATAGCCTCTAGGCCCTTGATAAATATGTGTTCCCCATCGACTCTATACTGGTCTTTTCTAAGGATAGCCCAGAGAGTATTAGTCCTCCCCCCTCTTCCTATACCCAGGAGGGTTAACCCTAGCTATAAACCTAGGTAACCTGCCTTCCTTCTTTGCTCTCAGCGCTGAGAAGAATGATCCCCAGGCCTCATTATTCTTATTCAGAACCGCTGCGCTGTAGCAGATCCTATGAGTTTTATACCTTTTATATCATAGAATTCTCTATATGTTTGCCTTAGATCTACCTTTTTCCTTGGAGAACATCCTCCTCTCAGCATAGCTGATCTCATTCCAAAGCTTAGAGGAGAGGCTACACAGAGCTCTCAACCTCGCCCAGCCTCTTCATCTGGCACTAGCCTCAGCAACACAGTCCTCCTCAAGATATTACGCTAGGAGCCCCAGCAGGCTATCCTCTGGCGGCTGCAATATAGTGACGACCTCTCCCATCACTATGCCTGCCGAGGCCTCCGGAAATAGAGAACAAAGAGCCTATAAATCTTCATCCCCGCCCTAAAGGGCGAGGCTCGTCGTTCATTATGTCATAGAGGAAATTAATGAATCTGGTGGGGAGGGATGAGGCCGAGGCCATAGCATCCCTTGTGTGAAGAATAGCGTTTGAAGAGGGGTATAGCCTCGAAGAGTGGGCAGATCTCCTAGAATCGCTCAAGACCCTTCCCCCGCGGAAGGCTATATGGAGGTTTCAAGAGCTAGCAGAGAAGGAGGTTGAGGAGGCGCAAAGCACCTCCTCCGAAGACGAAAAGAAATATAGAAACGTTGAGGGCATCATGCAAATACCTATGCACAGGATAGCTTATCCATCTTTCCGCTCTTCAGGGCAGGGCTCTCAGCTGTAGTAGATCGTAAGCTATCTACTCAGCCCTTCTTGCCCCGTATAGCCTCTCCATATATTCCTTCATCATCTTTATGATATCCGTTTTGATCGATGACACCTCATTATATACTAGCTCGACCCTCCTCTCAAGTGATTCGAGCCTTTTATCGACGTAGCCTTTGAGGTCTTCTATCCTCTTCTCAAGTGATTCAAACCTCTTATCAACATATTCCTTCAGATCATCGAACCTCTTATCGATAGCCTCAAACCTCTTATCAATGGCTTCGAATCTCTTATCGCTAGACCTCATGATTATGTCTAGGTAGAGTATAACTATCTCCTGGTCTGAGAGCTTCTTACCCTCAGCAACCTTCCTAGCAATTCTATTCACAGCCTCCTCAAGAA
>JAVVGG010000079.1:0-7384 GCA_032249275.1 Desulfurococcales archaeon | reverse complement strand
CTCAGAGATCCCTATGATCCCTGCCATCAGAGTTATTGAGAGGAGAATCGCGCCGATCCAGTCTATTTTTTGCTGCGCCCTATATCTGCTCTCCCTTATTAGCAGAAACACTAAGACGTCTTCTAGTAATATGAGTGGAACCGCTGTATGGTATGTAGCCTGCCAACCATAGTTCTGGCTAATATATGTCCCTATGGGGAGTGATAATAAAATACCGACTCCAAACATCGCGCTTATAATCCCCTGAACCTGTGGTATGAGCTTTGGCGGGAACTCCTCTCTAGCTAGTGAGAATGCGAGAGGCATCATAGCCATTCCAGATCCTTGGATAGCTCTGGCTATTAAAAGGGTTGTGAAGTCCTGGGCATAGCTAGTCATTACAGCACCTACGGTATATATGGACATGGCTGCGACCATCATTCTCTTCTTGCCATAGACATCCCCTAGCTTCCCCAGAATCGCTGCAGAAACCGTTCCAAATGCTAGGTAGAGGGATAGAACCCAGGACACCATTGATTCTGAGACTCCAAACTGCCTCTGAATAGATGGTAGGGATGGGATCAACATACTCTCTGTATACATAACCAGAGGGGGATCGATGCAAGAATAGCTGTAGCTCTATAGGCATATCTTAGATCGAATCCCTCTTCCAAAAACTCATCACTCTATTAGATAGAATGGTGAAAGCTTATAAGAGTTTTGGTTCCATAGAGCTTTATAAGGCTGAGCTACATTAAAAAGACTTTAATGATCCCCTTGGAGTATTATAATAAGGGGCGGCTCATAGATAAGATGTTTGGGGTCTATGTGGGTATCTATCATGCGGATCTCTCAATGATCGAGAATATCGTTAAAGAGAGGAGTATAAAGATCTCCATATACGGGCTTGGATATATAGGCGCTGCGACAGCAGCAGCATACATGGATAAGGGCTTCAAGGTAGTGGGATATGACGCAGATCCTGAGAGGGCTAGAAGCATTGAAAAGGGCTCTATAAGACACCCAGATCCCGAGGTGAGAGATTTGATTAAAAGGGGTGTTGAGAGGGAGCTTCTCGAAGTGGTATATGATCCTATCGAGGCCTCCAGGAAAGGGGATATAGTATTTGTCGATGTACCCCTAACCTGGGGTGAGAGGGGTCCGCTCTTCACATATTTAGATAAAGCTGTTGAGAGTATAGCGATGGGCCTATCCCCAGGGCATATAGTTGTTGTGGAAACAACAGTCCCTCCTGGAACCACATCTACGAGGGTTAAGAGTTTTCTTGAAAGGATCTCGGGGCTGAAATGCGGATTCGATTTCGGCCTCGCCTATAGCCCTGCTAGGCTTAGTATTGAGAGAGCATATGGAGATCTAACGAGGAGGTATCCAAAGATATTAGGGGGTGTCGATCCTAGGAGCCCAGCTATACTCGAGAAGCTATTTAGAGAGATATATGGAGGGGTTCTAATTATGAGCAGCGCGACAGCTGCAGAGTTTGAGAAGGTTGCTGAGGGTATATATAGGGATGTCAATATAGCCCTCGCAAACGAGCTTGCAAGGGCTGCTAGGGAGCTGGGTATAGATATCTGGGAGGTGATTACCGCAGCAAGCACTAATCCCTATATCCATCTACACATACCTGGAAGCGGTGTTGGAGGCGTCTCCCTCCCATACCAACCGTATCTACTAGCATGGAGCCTTGGCAGGAGATGGATCTGGGAGGGCATTATTATGAAAGGTAGAAATGTTAACGAGGATCAGCCAAAATATATAGCTAGAACACTGCTTGCAGGGCTTGATATCCTTGGCATCAGATGGTCAGATGCAAGGGTAGCGATTCTGGGATTAGCGTATAAAGGCGATGTCGATGATCATAGGAACTCACCATCATATAGCATCATAGAATATCTGGCGAGTCGTGGGGTGGGGGAGATAGTGATTCATGATCCATATGTTGAAACCCCTCCAGCAGGGATCAAGACGTATAGAGATCTCGAGGAGTCTCTAAAGGGGTGCGATGGCATCATAGTATCGACTGATCACAACATCTATAAAAAGCTAAGTGTTGAGCAGATAGCCATCTTAACTGGTAAGAAGAGAATTGCTATCCTAGATGCTAGGAAGGTTTTGAGAAGAGATAGTAGGAGTATCAATGATATAGAGTGCATATACTCAACATCTGGGAGTCCATGGTCTAGGTGCTTCCCACCGCTTGTCCCCCACCAAGATCATCGTTAGAGGCTTTCGCAAATCATAACCCTTGTTATTAACTTCAGATCCTATGTAGAGGGTCTCAGCTATAGCTAATCCTTTCCCGCCTTAGAGGAGAGACTCTCAGTTGTAATAGCTGACCTCCCCCTTCGATTCTATAGTAGATCTTTTTGCTGGAGTCTCCAGCCCATTACCCTTGTTCCCCTTATGAGGGACTCGGGGCTATGGATTTTATCATAGTCTCAGATGCATAAGTTTGATCCTGTATATCCGGTATTTCTATCGCTAGAGGTCGGCCTCTGAGGCTCACTCTCATAGCCATCATAATCGAGAATACCAGAGGATATAGAGCTGTAAATCTCCATCCCCGCCCTAGAGGGCGAGACTTTTAATCGTAAGCCGGGTGTTTTTGTGATATCTAGAGAGTTTTGGGTTGATATCGTGTTTTTATTATTAATGCCTGGCTCTAATATCTTATAGGAGACCAGCTATGGAAGATCTTAAGTCCAGGATCCTAAGAGAGGTCAGTAGGAGGAGAGATGAGCTTATTGAGGAGGTTAGGAAGCTTCTTAGGATGCCGAGTATATCTGGAAGTGGGGAGGGTATAAAGGAGACCGCCTCCTATCTAAGGGACTGGATCTCTGAGAGGCTTGAGGCACAGGTTACACTTCTAAGCTATGGGGGTCACCCAATTATATATGGAAAGCTGGATGTGGGGGCTGAGAAGACTGTTATATTATATAACATGTATGATGTCCAGCCTGTAGAGCCTCTGGAACTTTGGGAGTCTCCTCCCTTCGAGGCTAGGATCGTTGGTGATAGGATCATAGCTAGGGGGGCTTTTAACACTAAGGGTGCTCTCATGAGCTCTCTGCTGGGTATAGAGATCCTGGCTAGGATGGATAAGCTCCCCGTAAATGTGATCTTTGCTTTGGAAGGCGAGGAGGAGCTTGGAAGCCCCTCCATGCCGAAGTTTGTCGAGGATAAGTTTTCGGAGCTTAGGAGAGCTAACCTAGTCTACTTCGCCTTCCCCTCCGAAAGGGTTAGGGGAAAACCAACAATAGTTCTTGGCAATAAGGGTATAGTCTTCGTTGAACTCAGATGCAGGGTTTCGAAGTACGATGTTCATAGCAGCTATAGTAGGGGTCTATATAATCCAGCGGCTATTCTAGCTAGGATAGCCTCGCACCTAATAGATCCTCTTGAGGGTCCGAGGATACCGTGGTTAGAGGAGAAGGCTATAGGTCCAACTGAAGAGGATCTCAAATATCTCAAGGATCTGGAGGAAGCGTCTCCAGCGGAGGAGCTTCTAGAGCTCTATGGCGTCTCCAGACCGAGGCTGAGGGGGAGGGAGTGGTATATAGCTGTCTACTTCAAGCCAACTGTTAATATAGATGGATTCTCCTCAGGCTATACAGGGCCTGGCACAAAGACTATAACCCCTGGCGAGGCTGTTATGAGGCTTGACTTCAGATTAGTTCCCAACATAGAGCCTGAGGATGTTATAAGAGGCCTAGAGGATCTTGTGAGGAGACTCGGGCTCTCTGATCTGGTTGAGATAAGCGTTAAAGACGCCTATACATGGAGCAAGACAGATCCTAGATCCCCCTATGTCGAGGCTGCTAAGAAGGCCTATAGCGATATTGGGATGAAACCATATATAATACCAATCTTACCTGGATCTGCTCCTAGCTATCTTTTCACGAGGAAGATCAGGATCCCAATGGTAACAACGGGCCCTGGACATGGGGGCAGAGCCCATGCCCCCAATGAATATATAACGATAGATACTATCCCGGGCATCGCTAGCTATACAGCTCTCTATATGCTAGAAGTGGCTTCGGTGGGAAGGCAGGGTTGAGACCCAGGGCAATCCCCTCCCTCCTATATATCTTTGTTCTTGCTATGATGCTCTTATCGATACATGTAGCCGGGGATTATAGAGATTATAAGGGCCAGGTAGATGTTGTTGTAAGGATTGAACCCCCACTTGTGAAATACTATATAAACATATCCTCCTACGATAGAAGCCCTATATCGATTACAATATCCATTCCAGAGGGGCGGCTGATATGCACAGCCCCACCAGAGGTGAGGTTACAGCTTATCTCAAGCTCTATATATCTAGCTATGTTTAAAGGGGAAGGGCTTGTTGTATGCGCATCAACAAACATCGAGATTGCCAATGGAAGTCTATATGCATCTATATACCCGGTGATTGTTAATGGGTCTGCATATAACATATCGGAGGTATGGCTCCCATATTACCTAGTTAACACAGTATCTACTCCAAATCCGCTCGAGGTTCTACCTGGGCAGGATAGCGGCTACATACTCCGCTTCGGCATCAACGAAACTATATATATAAAGGCAAGGATCTTCCCATATCCAAGGGAGCTTATGAAGGATGTGTCAACCCCTATCCAGAATAGACATATGATCCCTGATCAAGAGCCTATAACCCAGGTTTTACTATATATGGGGACAGGGCTTCTAGGAGGGGTCATAGGCTACACATTCCCCAGAATAGCCAGGGTTATGAGAAATAGAATCACTCGAAGAGATCTCGATAAAGAAATAATAGAACTCCTATCTAAAAACCCAAAAGGCATGTCCCTATCCCTCATATCAAAAACGCTCAACACTCCGAAATCGAGCACATGGAAGAGGCTAAAGAAGCTAGTAGAAGAAGGCTTAGTAGAAGAATTTGAGGGACCTGGAAAGGGGAAGCTCTATAGGCTTAAAAAGAGGGAATAAGGGTTCTAAATAGATCGCTCCCTACAAGCTTCAACTATTCTCCATAATCTATATAGGATGCTCTATAACCACCCCGCCTTAATAGGGCGAGACTTGTCATGCTGCTATTATATGAGTTATATCATTAGGCATATTTGTATATATGTGATTTTTATAAGCTCTACCCGTTATATTTCATTGAAGTGGTGAGGATTATAGAAGAGGATCTGGGGATACCGAGTTTTTCGCTAAACGCATATGGGCTCTTTATACACCTTAGATCATATGATGTGGAGATAAAGCTATTCCCGTATCATTTGGGGGTAGGCTGATCCTTGGAGGAGAAGATATACGCTGAGCTAGATGCCCTTAGAGAGGATCTGAGGATCCTTATTGAGAAGAGGGATAGAGTGAGGGGTGAGTTCTCAAGACTGGTTGAGGAGAGGAGGAAGCTGATCTCTGAGATAAGGGATCTTAGGGCTGGCCTCAGAGAAGCTAGAGAGGGTAGGGCTAGGCTTGTAGATATGGTGAGGGATCTTAGGAATAAGCTGAGAGAGGCTAGGGAGAGGTTTAGGGCCAGCGTATCTAGACTTGATGAGATTAGAAAGGCATACCCCGATCTTGAGAGGCTTGCAGGCGTCTCTATAGCTTCTATAAAGAAGAGGATAGATTCCCTGGAGTGGAAGATCATGACAGGACAGGTCGATCCAGAGGAGGAAGAGGATATAATAAGGAATATAGCTAGATTAGAGGCACAATTGAACAAGATCCTCAAGGCTAAGAATGCAAAGAACACAATAACGGAGATAAGGGCCGAGATAGCTTCTGCGAGGATAGAGATAGAGGATATAAAGAGAGCTATTTCCGAGGTCTCCAGAGGGATAGAGGAGTTCAAGGCGGAGGAGAGTCAGGCGATAGCTGAAATAGAGAGGAGAAGAGCAAGGCTGGAGGAGATCTCAAGAGAGCTAGACAGGCTCTCAGCGGAGAGAGAGAAAATATATGAGGAGATAAAGAGGAAGAAGGAGGAAATAAATAGCCTTAGAAGCAAGCTAAGGGAGCTAAGAGCTATGAGCGAGAGAAAATCTAGGGCTGAGAGGCTCGAGGAGCTGAGGAAGAGAGCGGAGGAGAAGCTAGCTTCAGGGGATAGATTGACATTTGAAGAGCTCCAAGCCCTATACGGGGTAGAAGCGGAAGGGGGTAGCGAGGAGAGGGTTGGAGAAAACCCCTGAGAGTATAGTGGTTGTGGTTATAGACTATGACGACGATCTTGGTAGGGCTGGGCTAAAGACCCCTATAATCGGGTTTAAAAAGGTTTCTGAAGCCGCATATAGCTATGCCCTTGCAAGGCCTGAGGATTCAGATGTTAATGCGCTCTTCGCCGCGATAAAGATCTATAGGGAGATGGAGGAGCAGGGGTATAAAGTAGAGATTGCGGCAATCTCAGGCGATCAGAGAGGGGGTTTGAGGGCTGTTGAGAGGATCAGAAGCCAGTTGATAGATGTGATCAACATAGTCGGGGCTAAGGCAGCCGTAATAGTCTCTGATGGCGGTGAGGATGAGAAGATAATACCTGTGATAGAGTCTATAATACCTATATATTATTTGAAGACTGTTGTTATAGAGCAGTCTAGATCTGTTGAGCAGACATATATTCTGATCTGGAGGTATATTAGGAAGATCCTTGAGGAGCCGAGGCTCTCCAGAATCGCTATCGGCTACCCAGGCTTTCTCCTGGTCCTCATAGGAGTCATGGCTTTATTTAACCTCCTCCAGCAGGCGCTGCTAATAGCAGTTATATTCCTGGGGCTTGTGATGATCGTGAGGGGCTTCAATCTAGAAGATGCTTTGATGAATATGTGGAGGAGAAACCCAAGTGGAACCATTCTAACTGGCGTGGGGATTGTGGTTCTTGCAATAGCTATAATGCTAACGTGGTTCAGCCTTTTATCGAGCTACCAGACATATCAGAGGGATTTCAAGATAGTAGGGGCAATACTAGAGAACTTCTCATGGCTATACGGCTTATCGATAGCCCTCCCAGTCCTCGGATTGATGGTGAGGAGGATCCTAGCTAGATCTATAAGAGCCTGGAGACCTGGAATAGCCCTCATTACGATAATGATGTTCTCAACACTATTAAGGGATATAGGAGCAGTATTGGTATCTCTACCCGACAACGCCGGCACAAAAGAGATAGTTGATGCCATGTGGAGTAGCAATGCATTCCAAAGCCTCTTAGTAATCGTCACAGCCATTTTAGTAGCATCATCACTACTCCAGTTCGCAGAAAAAGTTATTAGGAGGGCTAAAGCCCTTAGAAAGAGGCAATAAGACTTACAACTGAAAGCCTCGCCCTTCAGGGCTGGGATGGCTAATTCTTATAAGCTTCCTAAGGCTTTGATCATTTTTGGAGGGGCTCTATGCCTGCGGGTGATGAGGGGTTGCTAACCCTTTC
>JAVVGG010000078.1:0-7669 GCA_032249275.1 Desulfurococcales archaeon | reverse complement strand
TATTATAGAACTCTGTGTCAAGCTCTATGAAGTAGTCATTCTGAGATCTAGCAGTAACAACATATAGCTCTTTACATCTGAAAGCCTCGTCCTTTAGGGCGGGGATGGGGGATTTATAAGCCTTCTAGGGTTTAATTTTTATGGAGCCCGGGATGATGGGCTCCTGGGGGAGTTCTGACCACCCCGACTGCCCCCCAGATGACAGATGTAAGCCCAAATAGATGGGGGGAACCTATGATCCGCCTGAAAGGGATGACGACCAAGATGATGACCTGAAGGCGGGAGAGGAGGTCAGCCGGTTCCATATATATAATATCAACAGCCACATCCCCAACACCCTCTACATGCGTTATATGTAGGAGATATAGTGGAAAGGCAACATTTTTCATGGTAAATGCAACTGAATAGCCCGGCTGGGTTGATATGTTAAAAAGCATTCCAACAGCACCGATTCCGAGGAAATCTGTGGAGTTTTTAAACATGTATCCCTCTGTTTGTTTCGAAGAGGTGTCGGCTAGATATAGTTTCGCCTCAACACCGTTTATCACTAGGCATATCGTATGCCACGATGAAGCCATCGCCGTTGTGCTGCTTAGCACGTTAGACGCTCTCTCACCTAGATTAATGATCACGATAGACGCTATTGCTACCATCATTACTGAGGCGACCACAATATATATGGAAGCCCTAAAATAGATCCTATACATGGATTTTCCCTAAGAGCTATTCCACATCATAGCTTTTAACGTGAAATCCACAGGGCTTCTAACCTTCTCCCCGCCCTGAAGGGTAAGGCTTTCAGTTGTAAGAGCATAGCTCTTAGATCGAATTGTCCCTTATTGACCCTCATATGTGCTCGTAGGCATAGATTAATATTTTGATGTTAGAAACACAACCTTAAAAGCTATTTAATCTTTAACCCCAAAGCTTTTTGCCTAGCAAGATCCTGCGCAAGGATGGGATAATCATTAAACCTATGCTCTTCTATCAATAACGGATTTATATCCTTGAATTACACTTTAGATATGGTATGATGAAGGGGTTATGAACTGAAATGTGTGAGGAGAAAGGCTTCGGATCTGATCATTTGACGAGTCTTTATATATATGGATTTTAGTGGTTTCTATATATTTTTGTAGATATATATGGATGGTATATCCATATGGGCAAGGGCTTCAGGGTTTTGAAGGGATCTCTAGACGATCTAGATCTTGAGAGCTATATAACAGTCTATGTGATTGCTTCTACAAAGACCTCCACGATCCCTGGCATCTCGGTTGCAGGGGCCACCCCCCAGCTAACCCTATATACTCCCGCACTAGATGTCGAATACCTAGCATGTGGGAGGCCTAGAACATTGGATGTGATCCCAGTAACCCCGGATGGCCTCCCAACCCCGGCTCTCCTCACAAGGACCTGCCTCAATCTCATTGGTGGAAGAGCTCTCGTAGTCGACACAGGATCCTATGTTGAGCCCATGATAACCCATATAGATCTCTCTAGCAGGGTTGTGGGAGGCTCTATAGATGTTGAGTATGCTCTCCCGCGCGGCACCTCTAGAAAGCTGTTTAGCGAGGCTAGGGTTTTGGGCAGGGTTCTTGGGAAGAGCCATAGATTGCTTGTTATAGGGGAGAGCATGCCTGGAGGTACAACAACCGCTATGTCGATCCTAGAGGCCCTCGGCCATAGAGCTGCTGTGAGTAGCTCCTCTAAAGACAATCCTTTGGGGCTCAAGAGAAGAGTTGTTTCAAAGGCCCTTAAAAGGGTTTCAAGGAATATGGATCTATTCGATCTTAACGATAGCGTTGGCGATCCCCTGCACATATCGATAGCAGGAATAGCTGTTGGAGCCCTTGAGAAGGGTTCCAATGTGGTGCTCGCTGGAGGCACCCAGATGGCATCTGTGGTAGCTCTCGCAAAGAGGATCCATGGATTCCTGGGGGGTCTTCATGTTGTAACAACTAGATGGGTTATAGAGGATCACACAGCGGATCTCCATGGGATGCTCGAGGAGATAGCTCCCGAGGTATCCCTAGCATATATAGATCTGAGCTTCGCCGGATCCCCATATCCAGGTCTTAGGAAATATGATGAGGGATACGTTAAAGAGGGTGTAGGTGCTGGGGGAACATGCCTGCTAGCCCTTCTAAAAGGGTATAGCCTTAGCGAGATTCTATCCTCTATATACAGGGAATATGGGGTGTTAACAGGTGATATTAAGACCTAAGCTAATAGACGATGAAACCCTATTTATCGAGCTTCCAGCCCCCATGAGATCTCTCGGAACAACTGTCTATGGAGGGGGGCTAGGGTGGGCAGACTCTGCTATATTTAGGAAGGTGGATAAATGCTTCTCCAACCCCTCCCCCCAGGAGTATGCCAGATCCCTTGCAACAAGGCTTGGAAGGAGATCTGTTGTTTTCTTAACAGCTGCAGATGTAAGGGAATATATATACGTCGCTCTAGAAAGGAAAGGCGTTAGGGTTGAGACGGTAGCTACTGTAGGGCTTACACACCCAGCATGTATTGGGTTAGAGCCTAGGGATTTAAAAGGAGTAGGTACTATTAACATCTTTCTAGCTACCAATTTAGGCCTTGATGATACAGGCATCACGGATCTATTTAGATCTGTATCAGAGGCTAAGGCAGGGATAATCTCGATCTTGGGGCTATCGTGTAAAGGCCTGCCAGCCGTGGGAACAGTCTCGGATGCAACCGTAGTTGTAGCTCCACCCGGCCCCAACACATATGCCGGCTTGGGAACCACGGTTGGGTTTCTAGCAGCGTCAGCAGTATTAGAGATCATCAGGAGGCATATGTCTAGAAGGGGTTCCAGGGATTATCTAAGGTATATGGAGATAGACCGCTACTCTGAATACTGTGGGATCGATGTAAAAGAGATCCTTGTAAAGAGACTCTCGCTCCTCATAAACCAGCTTAGAAGACTCGCAATTATACCATGGATAAGTGAGGGGTATTTCGAAGAGATCGCGAGAACACTTGAGAAGCTTGGCGAGAAGAGGTGCTATGAAGAGACAGGGAAATAGGATATCAATCCTAGTGATGGCTGGAGGGCTCGGCAGGAGATTTGGAGGGGCTGGCAAGATATTTACGGAGGTATGCGGTAAGAGACTTATAGAAAGGGTTTTAGATGCCGCATCCAGGCTGAGCGAGATATATATAGCTGTGTCTCCTCATACAAAGGCTTACTCCGAGGATCTATGTAGGATATATAGATGCATTGAGACAAGTGGTAAGGGATATCCATGGGATCTTTCTGAAGCTCTTTCAAAGCTTGAGAAGCCAGTGCTTGTTCTACCAGCGGATCTCCCCTTCATAACTTCAGATGCTATAGAATCTTTCCTCTCAAAGGCATTTGAGGCTGGGAAGCCCGTGGTTACCCTTAGAGTATGTAAGGAAGGATCGTGCGAGCCTATAGGTATATCACTCATAGCTGGTGATGGAAGCTCCTGGGCTAATATAGATTATCAATATTCCGAGGTATTTATGGATATAGATACTGTAGAGGATCTTATAAGGGCTGAGGAGATATGCGGATCCACGGCGGCTCGGTGAGGGCTAGGCTAGATTTCAGTGTAAACACAAACCCGCTGGGCCCGCCTGAGGAGCTCTACAGAGTGTTGAGGGATATATGTGCTCTAGAGGATGTTTTGAAGAGATATCCCGACTACAGCTATAGAGATCTGAGGAGAAGCCTCTCCCAGTTCTATGGAATCGATGAGGACTCGCTGCTACCCCTTAACGGCTCTTCAGAGGGCTTCACACTAGCACTTCTAGCCTTCAAGCCCAAGAGGGTCTTATCTATAGAGCCAACATTTGGAGATCACATGCTGGCCTGTAGATCCCTTGGCATCGAGAGCACATATATACAATATAGAGAGCTAGGAGATAGCTTCACGGTAGGCGAAGAAGATCTCGAGAGGCTGGAGAGACTCTGCAGAGATCCATATACAATTATATATATGAGTAACCCCAATAATCCAACAGGTGCTTATATAGATCTCGAGAAGCTCTACAGACTTTTAGATAGGTGTAGAGGCTATGCAATAATAGATGAGGCATATGCAGAGCTCTGCGATATATGCCCCTTAAAACCAATAGAGCCCCCAGGGAATGTCTTGATCCTAAGATCTCTCACGAAATGGCTCTCAGTCCCAGGCTTGAGACTGGGGTTTCTATATACCTCTTCAAAAAGGGTTCTAAGGATTTTCGATGATATAAGACCTCCCTGGAACGTCAATTCCCTGGCCGAGTGCTCTGTTTCAAAGCTCTTGACTATATATACAGCTAAGATGAGAGGGTTCATAGAGAGATCTAGAGTATATATAGCTGGGGAAAGGGGCTTCCTCTCGGAAGGGCTTAGAGGAGCAGGGGTTCCGAGGGTCTATAGGAGTGTTGCTAACTATATACTAACATGGTTTGGCGATAAAGCTGGGAAAACACTAGCTGGGCTGGCTAAGAGGGGGATTTCCCTGAGGGATTGCAGCTCCTTCACAGGCTTGGGAGAAGGATATCTGAGGATCTCTATAAGAAGTAGGAGGGATAATGAGGAGCTTATAGCATCTATGAGAGATCTTTTGAAGAGCTAGGTAAAATGAGTATATCTATTAATACTTCTATTTAATTCGATTAATATTGATACTAGGGTATATATGTAATAGATGGGTATAATCTTAATAGCCTCATTGGATATAGAATACAGGGAGGAGTTTTTGTCGTACAAGTCTCTCGGATTCTACGGGATTGAGGATATAGATCTATCCTCTAAAAAGGTTCTCCTAAGGCTCGACCTTAACTCCCCAATAGATCCTAAGACAAAGAGAATATCCGATGATAGCAGGATAAGGACCCATGCAGAGAGTGTGAAGAAGTTGATAGAGATGGGAGCCGGTGTTGCCATTATAGCCCACCAGGGTAGGCCTGGGGATAGTGATTTCACAACGCTTATGGAGCATTGCGAGAGGCTCTCTAAATACTCTGGCTATAGCATTGAATATGTAGACGATATCATAGGCCCATATGCTATAAAGAGGATCTCTTCCCTAGGGTCTGGCGAGGCGATCATGCTTGAGAACATCAGATTCCTCTCCGAGGAGATGATCGAGGCGCCTCCAGAGGTTCAGGCCGGTAGGATCTATGTTAGGAAGCTGTCGAAGCACTTCGATATATATGTTAACGATGCATTTGGAGCATCCCATAGATCTCAGCCCAGCATAGTGGGATTCCCAGTAGTTATGAGGGGTGTTGCCGGGCCTATAATGGGGAGGGAGCTTTTAGAGCTCTCAAACACCTTCTCGGAAGAGAATAGGCCGAGGATCTTTGTGCTGGGAGGCGCTAAGGTTCAGGATACCGTGAAGATCATAAGGAACATCGTTTCTAGGAGAGCAGCTGACGCCATACTCCTCACCGGCGTTATATCTCTAGTTTATCACATGGCCTTGGGAAGAGATCTGGGGGATGAGAACAAAGCTTTTCTAAGCTCGAAAGGCTATACCCAGCTTCTGGAAGATGTGAGGGAGACCCTGAAGGGGGGAGTGCCAATAGTGCTCCCAAGGGACTATAGGATTCTCAGGGGGGAAGCTGTGGAGAATCTCGAGGTAGACGATCTCAGGGTGGGTGGTAGGGCTCTTGATATAGGTGAGGAGACCATAGAGGAGTATAGTAGGATTATGAGGGGGGCTAGGGTGATAGTTATGAGGGGTCCTGCGGGGTATATAGAAGATGAAAGGTTTAGAGCTGGTACAGAGGCACTGCTTAGAGAGGCCCTCTCCTCAGGGGCTAGGGTTATAATTGGTGGGGGTCATCTAGGCTCTATGGTTCCTGAGGATTATGATAGATCCAGAGTTCTCGTCTCGACAGGAGGCGGTGCATTGCTAACATATCTCTCTGGAGAGCTTCTTCCAGCGATTGAGGCCCTTAAAATCTCTGCTAAGAGGTGGTGGAGATGGGTGTGAGGGTAGCTATAAATGGCTTTGGAACCATTGGTAAGAGGGTTGCTGATGCTGTTACGAAGCAGGGTGATATGATCCTCGTTGGTATATATAAGAATAGGCCCAACTACGAGGCCTATGTAGCATATAGAAAGGGCTATCCGATATATACAAGCGCTGAAAGGGTTGGCGAGTTTGAGAAAAGGGGTATACCTGTTAGGGGGACTCTCGAGGATCTCTTGGGCAAAGTTGATGTTGTTATAGATACAACTCCCTCTAAGGTTGGGGAGAGCTATAGGCCTATCTATGAGAAGCACGGTGTTAGGATGATCTTCCAGGGTGGTGAGAAGGCATCTATTGCTGAGATCAGCTTCAACGCCCTTGTGAACTATGATAAGGCTATCGGCGCAAGATCTGTGAGAGTTGTGAGTTGCAACACTACGGGCCTTGTAAGGATCATAAAGGCTATCTCTAACCACTATAGGGTTGAGAAGGTGAGGGCATATATTGTGAGGAGAGCAGCAGATCCTAAGGAGATCAGTAGGGGGCCTATAAACGCGATAGTTCTAGACCCACCCAAGATACCCAGCCACCACGCTGACGATGTGAAGAGCGTGCTCGGAGACATAGATATAGTTACAATGGCTGTTGCAGCCCCCACAACCCTTATGCATGTCCACATGATAAACATGAGACTCTCTGAAAACACGACTAGGCAGAGAATCATAGATATATTAGGGGAAACCCCTAGAATCGCAACCGTGAGCTCGGATCAGAGTGGGATAACCTCTACAGCAGAGATTATAGAGATTGCAAGAGATATGGGGAGACCTAGAGGCGATGTATATGAGAATGTGGTGTGGGAGGAGAGCATAGATGTAAGGGGTAACGAGGTAAACCTAATACAGGCGATACACCAGGAGGCAATCGTAGTTCCAGAGAACATAGATGCAATAAGAGCTATAACAGGTATGGAAAAGGATTGGAGGAGAAGCATCACAAAAACAGACTCAACCCTCGGAATAGTCAGGACATTTGCGAAAGCATAGTGTCCAAAGAGTTGTATCTGTTTTTATAGTGAGAATCAATTATCAACCAGCGATCCGTTTTTAATGTACGATAAAGCCTACTCCTAGCTCCTAATTCTCTCAACAATCACCTGGATCACTGAAGGTCTCGAAGCCCTCTTCATATGGATATAGCCTTTCTTCAACTCCTCCCACACACGATCCGGATCCTCTACAAGTGAGTAGTAGCCCCTAGACTCTTCACATTTTTCACCTAGTGGGAGCCTGATATCAAACATAGCTCCTAGGAAGAGGGATTTTTTAGCGGCCTCACCATCTGGGAATAGATCTTTCACCGCTTTTGCACTAGCTAGCCACCCACCGTTATCGAAGATCACTACTAGAACGGGGTTGTTTATAGGCTATAAGGCATCTGGCACCCCGAATATGAAAGATCCATCGCCTACTATGGCTATAACATCCTGGCCAGTAGCAATCCTATATCCTACCGCGGCTCCTAAAACCCATCTAAGGTAGTCCATGGAGGGATTCCCAAAGTATGATCCATATTCATTGAGATCAGCATATCTAGGATTAAATGGATACTCATCTAGGATCGCCTTCTATAACTATCATAGATCTGCTTTCTCTATATCATACCTATCGATAGCCATAGGGCTTTTCGAAGGATGGTTAAGAGTCTCACCTACA
>JAVVGG010000077.1:0-7693 GCA_032249275.1 Desulfurococcales archaeon | reverse complement strand
GAGATGTTGAGCCATAGTTCCCTCCAATCTGAGTAACCCTACTGGGAACCCGTCTAAACAGCGTTGATGTCCTTAAAAGGGCGATGACCACTGCGTCTTTCTCTGTGCAGCTAACTGGCTCCAACAACCCGATATGGCTAGCCCTTGGGAAGCCTGGAACCCAGGTGGTTATACCAGGCATTGCATCTCCTGAGATGGTTAGAAATGCTAACAGCTACATGGTTCTGTTCTTCGGCTCTCCTGATATCTATCCATATCCCGTGCCCAAGAGATGATCTTTTTATTAAAGTTCCAAAACACATTTTTAGCTGTATAAACGCTTATCAATCGCCCCTGCTAAGTGCTTTTTAGACTTTATACGCATTATTCTAGGGAATATATTGTCTGAATGGTCCCCCCTAATATGGTTTGATGGGAAGTTCGTGCCTTTCGAGGACGCGAAGATCCATGTGATGACCTATTCCCTACACTATGGTGTGGGCGTTTTTGAGGGGATAAGGGCTTATAGAACCTATGATGGAAGAACAGCTATTTTCAGGCTTAGGGAACATATTAGGAGATTCTTTGACTCAGCAAAGATCTACAAGCTAGAGATACCCTTTACAGAGGATGAGCTAGTAGAGGCTATAAAGGAGCTTGTTAGGAGAAGCGGTTTTGACGAAGCCTATATACGGCCAATAGCTTTTATAAATATAAGGAAGCTAGGTGTAAAACCAACAACTAGAAGAGCATCTGTAGCCATAGGTCTTGTGAGGTGGGGCAAGTATCTTGGCAAAGCATATTACGAGGGTGCAAGGGTCACTGTTAGCCCCTGGAGAAGGATCCCTCCAAACGCTCTCCCACTAAACGCTAAAGCCGTTGGTCAGTATCTCAACAGCTATTTGGCAGCTTCAGATGCAGATATCAAGGGCTTTGATGAGGCTATAATGCTAGATACAAGGGGCTTTGTAAGCGAGGGCCCTGGGGAGAATATCTTTATAGTTAAAAATGGAAGCGTATATACACCACCGCTATACGCATCAGTACTTCCAGGGGTTACTAGAGAAACTATAATGAAGATCCTTGAAGACGAGCTAGAGGTAGAAGTAACCGAGAGGGACATAGCGTTAGGAGAGCTCTTAACAGCTGATGAGGCGTTTTTCACAGGAACCGCTGCTGAGATAACACCTATAGTGGAGGTTGATGGTATAAAAATAGGGAATGGAAGACCCGGGCCCCTAACAAGGAAGCTCCAGTCGCTATATGAAGACATTGTAAGGGGGAAGATCGAGAGGTATAGGGAGTGGCTAACATATGTATAGCTTTAATTCTTTTTTATAGCCATTTCACCTAGGATTTGCCCGCGATTCTACACCAAATAGTTAATAGAACTTTCACACCTAATAGTCTGCTACTTAAAACAATTGCTAACCTTAGCTCTTTCACACACTATCTAGATCATGTTATGTGTTCTCTTTATCGCTAAATGACTTAGCTATCGTAAGACAGGCTTCAAAACTTAAACCTAGGTCTCTTCCCGGTTTTCCCAGCTAACTCTGCTTACGTTTCTATATATATTTTCTAGATCATAACTAAATTTGGGCCGAATGGTGGTGATGGTTTGGCAGATTACGCTATAGACCTACTAGATCTTATAGACCCCTTTGTACCAGCTGTTAGCATTGAGACAAAGGTGTGGGAGGTGGCTATTAAGATGAGCAGGGTTAGAAGGTACTGTGCTACATTATTTAGCAAGGATCCCTCTGGGGATGTGGGTTTATATGTTACCGTTAAGAGAATAGCGAGAGAGATCTTCGAGTTATCTGAGGAGAATATAGTTCTCGTTGAGAGGGGGAAGATCTCCTGGGCGTTGGATAGAATGGCTTCTGATATATCTATGAAGATACCTACCGTGAAGATTTCCTCAGGATTTATCGATGTTGCAGAAGGTGTCTATAGCGGTGAATGTATAGCTGTTGTAAGCGAGAGGGGAGATCCTCTTGGGATTATCTCAGAGGACAGTCTGATAAGGCTCATGCTGAAGGCTATACCACAGAATCTAAGGGCCTCTGAGATAGCCTCTAAGCCCGTCGAGGTCATAGATCTTGAGGCCCCGCTTCTTGAGGCCATAGGGATCATGATCCAGAAGGGCTTTAGGAGGCTTGTTATAACAGGCGGAAATAAGATCGTTGGTGTTGTGACAATGCTAGATATAATTCACAAGGTATCAGAAGCCCATATCAAGGGCGATCCCGAGGCCATATTGATAGGAAGCGGGGTCTCCGCAATAGGCTATGAGGAACCCGTGTTTGTGTCAGAGGATACAAGTGTGGTTTCACTTGCAAGGAAACTTCTAAACACAAGATCTAAGTGCGTTCTAGTTGGAGATATGGAGAACCTCCTGGGAATCATTACAGAGAAGGATCTGATAAAGGTTATCAAGGAAAGCGTATCCACCCTTTAACTCCTATGAAAAAGACATCTTCAGATCACACCAACTCCTCCACTCCGATGGGCCGAGAATTTCACTACCTAGTTATCTAGATGCTTTTAACCATAAAATAATTAATTAGAGTAAAGGGCGCGAACTCCTTACTCACCTCCTCATTAGCTTGCATCTTGTCAGAGGTTCGGGTTTCTACAGAGCCTTCATGAAGAGTTCCAGCTTTCATGCTGATTTATTTTGTTAGCAGATTTCTATGTGAAGCCCCACAAAGCGGGTGGAACCCAGCGATATGGATCCCGATGAAAGAGGATCCTAAGGGCGATGAGGTCAAGGAAAGAGGGCTTGGCATCAAGCTATATCAAGCCCTATGAAGCCCGAACCCCAGCGGATCCCTACAGCTAAGTTACAATCAGAACAGCTACCTATTAGCTTTCCAAGGAAAAAGAGGTTGGTTGGCTAGCCAGGATGATGCAGAAGGAGATATGCGAGACCCTAGCTAGAGAGCTAGCATATGTAGAGAGCTCTGGATGTCTGAGATACATAAGGATCGACTATGGCCTCTTATCAGAGGCGTGTAGATCGTGGAGGGTTTGGAAAAATGCTGAGCAAGAGATTCTAGAGGCTCTCTCAGAGGTAAAAAGATCCTCAGAGATCTGCAAAGCCTTACATGAAGCCCCAGAGCATGTGAGAGAAGAGCTATATGGCCAGATATATTTCGGAATTAAAAGGGCCATAGATCGTCTAGAGGAATGTTTAAGAATCGCTAGAGAAGCTATATCTCCTCTGAGAAGAATCGCTCTAGGTTTTTCCGCATCTATTATTTTTCTAGGCGCCTCCAGCTTAATCTCGATACCACAAAACCTCCTAGCTCTAGCCATGTTAATAGCTATAGTTCTCTTCTCAGCTTTCAATATAGCTTTAACCTATATAGAACCTAGACTATCGGTTACATTCACATTAATACTATGCCTCATCCTCTCGGCCAGCAATATCCTGATAGGCGACGTAATAAGATTATATGTTTCAGCAGCGATCCTCGCTATACTCATAATAGATCTAGTAATTCTAACAACAAAGATCTGATCTAATTAACCACCACTTATAAAGGCTATGCTTCTCATTACAAGTCTCATATTATTTTAGTATTGGAGCTAGCTGAATACGAATATATAGGGTTGAATTCTATTTAGCACGTTTAAGCCCTCTATATATTGTTTCATCTTAGATTGAATCATGTTTTGATCCTATATACCTCACATGGATCTACTATTATTAGTGAGTTCACACTCTTAAATCACTGATCTGTTCATTATTTCATTATTAATTTCTATATCTCTATATCTATATCCCCTAGCTTTCACAATTATAAGTCTAAACCTTCTAGAACAAATAGGATGCTAGATCCTCGTTCTCATATACAAAGTTGTGTATACTATAGAGATAGCCATATATATGGTTTATTTGTGAAAAGACTAGCTAGTCTCAAACCCTTTCTCCCTTCTTAGATCCACCATCTCTCTGAGATCCTCTCCAGTGCTTATCAGAGTTATTGGAACCCCTAGCTGATTCTCGAGATTCTCAATAAATTTCCTTGTTTCTAATGGGAGTTTCTCCCATTCTCTGACACCCCTTGCCTCTTTAAATAGAGCATCTATTTTTGTTATGGCTATCTGTGTGGCTGAGTTGATCTTGACAGCTCTTCTGGCAAGCTCTATGTTGAATGGCGCTACTCTTCTAAGTCTCCCCGTAACTGTGCCCCTTTCTATGAGGCCTAGCCTCTCTATCTCCTCCAAGCTTAGCTCACCCTCCAGCGGGCCCTCGCCAACTCTTGTGATATATGATTTGAAAACAACTATGACATCATCAACATATTTAGGTCCCAAGCCCGCCTCTGATAGAATACCTGATGCCGACACATCTCTAGAGGTTACATATGGGTATGTCCCGTGGTATAGGCTTAGGTAGAGCCCCTGGGTTCCCTCTATCATAGCCCTCAAACCCTTATCAATCAATTCCAAAACCCCTGAGACGCTATCGCATAGAAACGGCTTTAGCTCTTTGAATTCCCATGCAAGTCTAAGCCTTCTCAAAACCCTCTCAGCTGTTGCGGCTCCAACACCTTGGAAAGTAGATCCTATTCCTCTTAGAACATCGTCCCTCCTCTCAGCCTCCACATGCCTATCCTCTATAACCCCAGCATATCTGTCAATACAGATCCTATTATCAACCCCTGTCTCCGAGATCTCTCTCAGAAGAACATCTACCTTTACCAGAGATCCCCTAGCTATGTAGAGCCTTAGATCCTTGTTAATAAATGCTGATGGAACTATTCTGAGCTTCCACACCTTCCCATCATATACCACTGTGTGGCCTGCATTGATGCTCCCAGTTCTTATAGCAGCAGCATATCCCCCTTTCAACCCTAGATAGCCTGCTACCTTGCCCTTACCCTCGTCTCCGAAGAAGCCCCCGCATATAACTGTTATCACTGCCTGCCACCTACCCATGGCTCTCTATGATAGCTCTCTCTGATAGCACCTGGAGCCAATACTATGAACCTCGCCTTCTCCCACAGCTCCTCAATGTTTCTAGCACCAACATATGAGAACCCGGATCTTATGCCGCTTACAAGGTTTGCTATAACATCCAGCACAGATCCTCTATATGGGATCAGCATCTCTATACCCTCTGATGCATAGGAGGATAGATCCTCGGGATCCTGGCCATCGATAGATAGCCTCTGGATATAGGAGGAATTGCTAGCCATACCCCTGTAGAGCTTGTATTTATAGCCCCCCACTATAACAGGTTTCCCAGGCGCCTCATCGGTTCCCGCAAATAGATAGCCTATCATAACGCTTGAAGCCCCGGCAGCGAGCGCCTTAACAATATCCCCAGAAGATCTTATGCCACCATCAGCTATAACCGGAACCCCATACTGCCTTGCAACCCTAGACACCTCCATTATAGCTGTGAGCTGGGGTACACCGACCCCAGCGACTATCCTGGTGGTGCAAGCATGGCCAGGACCTATCCCAACCTTCACTCCATCCACCCCCATATCCACCAGATCCCTTGCAGCCTCAGCAGTAGCTATATTACCAACCACTATATCTATGTCATCTCCTAGAGCCTTTCTAATAGATTTAACAGCCTCCACAGCTAGCCTGCTATGGGCGTGTGCAACATCCACCACTACAGCGTCGACCCCAGCTTCATATAGCTTTTCAGCCCTCACAAGATAATCACCTCTAACACCCACGGCTGCAGCTATAGCTAGCCTTCCATCCCTCCCCATAGCCTCGCTACTTGAGATCCCAACTGGCTCTTCCTTAACCTTTAGAACCTCCTCAACCTGCCTCTCAATCGGCATGAACCTGTGGATAACCCCTATACCCCCCATCCTAGCAAGTGCTATCGCCATTCTATGCTCAGTAACTGTGTCCATAGCGGCGCTCGATATCGGTATGTTTATCCATAGCCTTCTAGAGAACCTGGTTCTAAGAGATACCTCTGATCTAGATGTGAGATCTGAATACTCTGGTATGAGGAGCACATCATCTAGGGAGAGACCATAGCCGACTATTTTCCCCAGATATCCCTACACCACTCTGGTTAAAAGGGTATTTAAGTACTAGGCTAGAAAAAACATTTTTTAAACATAAAAAAGTAAAACTGATTCTCTAGTAGCCCTTCTTAGCAACGATCTCGTAGGCTATCTCTGCAGCCTTCTCACCAGAGAGCAGCATAGCGCCAAACGTGGGCCCCATCCTGGGGAGACCGTGGTACTCAGCAACACTTATCCCTGCCAGCACAAGGCCTGGGAATACCTCGCCGGTTTTCTCCACAACGAGATCCTCGGAGACGTCAACCCACATAGGCCCGAGCACAGAGGGCTTTACAAGCCCTCTAGAGGCCAGTTTTCTAACGGCAGCGGCCTCATGCCCAGTAGCATCTATAACCACCCTAGCCTCGAGACCTATAGGATCTAGGCATGTGATCTGCCTCGGCATACCCTGGACAGGTGCAGAGTTAACCACCACACCCTCCACCCTTCCATTCCTTACAATGAGATCCTCTAACACCGTGAGGGTTAGAGCCCTTGCACCAGCCTCCAGGGCTTTGCTAGCTAGCTTAGAAGCAGCAAGCGGGCCGTGTGCCACATATAGCCCCTTTCTATACTCCTTATAAGGTATCCCCAGCTCATCGAGGATCTTGTTAGCCGGATATCTAAAGGTGACCGGATTCATTAGATATCCCCCCATCCACATTCCGCCTCCCAGATAGTTGTTCTGCTCTACTATGAGGACCTTCAACCCTCTGAGGGCCAACTTCCACGCAGCGGTTAAACCTGCCGGGCCTCCCCCAACTATTATCACATCACTCCTCGAATACTCCCTTATTAGGTTATTGAACTCCTCCACAATCGCCGTCGCTATCTCCGCCTCAGAGACATCTGCAAAGATATTCTTACCCATGGGCTCACCGAAAAGGATGCTATAAAGGATTTATAAATATTCTATAGATATTCTATAGGATTACAACCTGAAAGCCTCGCCTTTCGAGGCGGGGATGGAGATTTATAAGATTTTGTCCCCCATTTCTTTGGATTCTTATCGGACTAACCTCTAGCAGTTGCAATACAGCGCTGACCCTTCCCATCTCTACACCCGCCAAAGCCCCGAGCGTGATACATTGATAAGAACGGTGATGCTGAGACTGCTGCCAGACGAAGAGGCTGAGGCAAGGCTAAAAGCCCTGCGTAGCCTGGCTTCTAAGATTTGGAACGAGGTCAACTACGTTAGGAGAAGACAGTTTTCGAGTTGAAGATAGTTGATTTAAAGAACTCATACAAGGTGCTCTACGAGAAGTATAAGGCCCTGATAGGATCTGCAACTGCGCAGCAGATTCTAAATAAATGTCTAAATATCATACGAGGTTGAGAAGAAGGTGATCAGGGATAATAGCTTTAAGGATACCTTTAAAGCCTATAGGCAATAAAGAGACCGGCATAGATGTGGGGATCAAAAATCTATTAGCTGTATATGTTGAGGATGGATCTGCGCTATTGATTAATGAAAGGCCTTTAAAATCCATTAGCCTCTATTGGAGGAACAAGATCTCTGAGTATCAGGCTATGCTATAAATCTTCTAAGAGACTTAGAAGGATGTTTAAGAAATGGAGGAAACAAGTTAAATGCTATATAGAATGGGCTCTGACCTCCTCCCCGCCTTGAAAGGGCGGGGGTTCCCCAGCCCTCTTACCGG
>JAVVGG010000076.1:0-7732 GCA_032249275.1 Desulfurococcales archaeon | reverse complement strand
CCTAACAACAGAGGGGTCGAACGGCTCTATATAGAGCCTACCACTAGCAATATAGTTCCTGAGATCAAAATCCGAGAGAATCATCACCACATCCCATATCTATATTTCCTAAGAAGATGCTATAACCACTTTCCCCAATTAAATAATAATAGCAAGCCCATCCTCAATAACAAGCTCCCTACCAGCGTTTCCCCGCTAACGGTGCTTCTATTTCCGTTAGCGGGGTTGGCCCTAGGCTTGGGATCACCAGCTTCGCCCAAGCCGCATAGGGCCCTGTCAAGGGGAACGCCACGCCCCTCCCATCTGGTGTGTTTTCCGCTGCCCCTCAGCGCATTGCGAATCACTGGGGCAGCCCTCTGCCCCAACCAAGTAGTTAGAAGCAGCTGAAAATATTTAAATTTATCGCTAAACCGGCAACAGCCTCGCTACTCTTTGAAAGCGTGTCCAGAGAAATTACAACCTGAAAGCCTCGCCCCTTAGGGCGGGGAGGAGGTCAGCGACATCAAAAACAAGGATCGAAAACCAGATCTTCGCTTAAATACCCCCAAACAAATTAATAATTAGAGCAAAAATCTGATCTACTATAGAACTGGACAAGATCAAAAAGAGACCACGTGGATCGGACGATCTACTATAGAATTGAAAGATCAACATAGCAGTAGCCACAGCCAGGGCAGAGACAAAAATAGGACGATCTACTATAGAATTGAAAGATACTTAACGTTATATTCACGTCTTTTCATATTATAATGGGATGGCTTATTTGAAGGCTGTGCTATTATATGGTGCTAGGGGGTTAGAGGTTAAGGATGTAGAGATCCCGCAGCCCCCAATCGGCTGGGCTCTTGTGAGAAGCGAGCTTGCTGGGATATGTGGTACTGATAAGGCCTTCTATCTGGGCAGGTATAGGCTGTTCAAAGCCCCTTTAATCCCTGGGCATGAGGTTGTGGGGAGGGTTGTTGAGGGTCCCGAGGATCTCGTGAATGTGAGGGTTTCCTCTGAGATAAACTTTTCTTGCTGGCGATGTACATATTGCAGATCTGGGCTTTATACCCACTGCCCTAATAAGAAAACACTTGGAATCGATTTCGATGGAGGGATGGCCGAGTATTTCATAGCCCCTATAGATGCTCTTCACATATTTAGAGGGCCCCCAGAGAAAGGCATATTTGTGGAGCCTCTAGCAGCAATTCTAAGGGCCTTAAGCCTTAGACCTATCGAGCCAGGCTATAAAGTAGCTGTGGTTGGAACCGGTAGTATTGCGTGGCTAGCTGTGCAGATCTTCAAGAGACTATATGGTGCACATGTTGATGTAATTGCAAGGGAGAATAGTTCTAAGGCTGAAGAGTTCAAGGGGATAGCTGATAACATAATATATAGGGGTGAGGTGGGGGAGAATCAATATGACTATGTATTCGAAGCCTCAGGAGATCCTGGGGCTATTAATCTAGCTATAAGGATAGCCAGGCCTCTGGCAACTGTACACCTTAAATCCACACCAGGATCTAGTGCAGAGATAACCATGACGCCGGCTGTTGTGAAAGAACTACAGATCATAGGATCTAGATGCGGTACATTCAGAGAGTTTAGAGAGGCTATAAGGATCTTGGAGACGGAAGTGATCGATGTTAGAGTTGATAAGATCTACAACATAGAGGATGCTGCAGAAGCTTTCGAAACATCCCTGGAGCCCAGGATCTTCAAGGTGGCTATAAAGCCAACATAGACCTCTCTTGCGACACGCATTCTTAAGCCGTAAATGCTAAGATAATCGGTAGAGCTTAATTTGAAAGCTACAACATATGAAGGGGATTTCGAGACCTTTGCAAAGACATACATAACCCTTGTTGAGAGAAATATATATAGTGTTTTAGCAGGCAACCCAGAGATCCTCTATAGAGCATCATCCCATCTAATAAAAGCAGGTGGGAAGAGACTGAGACCCCTTGTACTCGGCTTAGTGGGAATTGCATATGGTGTTAAGCCAGAGATCTCTGCTGTTGCCGGTGCCTCTATAGAGATCCTCCATAACTTCACACTTGTTCACGACGATATAATGGATCGGGATGACTTTAGAAGGGGGATTCCTACAACACATAAAGTCTATGGGGAAAACATTGCTATATTGGCTGGAGATTTATTATTCGCTAAGTCATACGAGGCGATGGCGAGGTTATATGATCTAGGTGTAGAACCTGGAAAGGTCTTAAAGGCTATTAAGACGCTTATATGGGCATCTATAACAGTTGCTGAAGGCCAGGCAATGGATCTTGAGCTTGCTAGTATTAGCGATGTATCTGAGGAGAAATATATAGAGATGATCTATAAGAAGACATCTGCCCTTTTCATGGCATCAGCATATATAGGCGGGGTCCTCGGTGGAGCACCAGAGGAAGATCTTGAGAAGCTTTGGAAATGCTTCAAAAGCGCTGGAATAGCTTTCCAGATAAGAGACGATCTCATAGGCCTTCTCGGAGACCCAAGCATTACTGGAAAGCCTGTGCTAAACGATCTTAGGGAGGGCAAGAAAACCATCATGGTTATATATGCGCTCTCGAAGCTAAGCAAAGACGAGAAAGGGTATCTCCTAAGAGTTCTAGGTAATAGAAATGCCTCTAGAGAAGATCTTGAGAGAGCCAAGGATCTTATAGTTAATGTGGGTGGCGTGAAATATGCTGAAGAACTTATAAAACAGTATGTTAACGATGCCCTTAGGAACCTCGAGATGCTTAAAGAAGCTGAGAGTAGATATATATCGTGGATCAAGGATCTCATATTGAGATTAGCTTGGAGAGAGCGATAATGAGGGGCTTTCCATACATAGCTATAGATCCTAAATGCTTGGAGGGGAGTCCTGAGGGTAGATATTTTGCTAGAAATACTTATTGTATCCAGGAGAGAGCTAGAGAGCTACTAGCTAGTAAAGGGTGTCCTGATAGCTGTTCTAACTGCCTCGTCGAGATCCCATATGAGGTCGCAGGGAAAATAATTCTAGATCCAGTTGAAGGCAGGATCGCATGTGACTTCCTACTCATGTGGGAAGGGTCTGGCGAGGGGCTATATATTAAGGAAGGCACAAGGGCGTATGTTATTGAAACCACTGGCCACAGGATCCACAGCATCGTATCTGAGGGAGAGACTGTTAGAAGCGGTTCTAAGATCGCCTATATATCTACTGGGAAGGGGGAGGTGAGGACTGTTAGAGCCGATGTGGAGGGTGTTATAGCCTATATATATCAAGATCTTACTTCAAAGCCTGAAAAGCTCCTATTCATAGTTGTTGGTGGGGAGAATGTCAGAAGGATCAGGATCTTTTGAGGTTAGCGAGGAGCTGAGGAGACTGATACTCAAGCATGCTATAGCCAATGCTATGAAGCATGGTGGTAAGGCCTCTCCAGGCCCTGTTATGAATAAGATCCTTGGCGAGAGGCCAGAGCTAAGATCATATGCTAGGGAGCTCGCTAAAGTGGTTAAGGAGGTAGTTGACTATATTAATAGCCTCTCCCAACAGGAGCTAGAGAGAATTGCCAGAGATATTACACCCTCTGAAGAAGGTAAAAAGAAAGAAGAGATCAAAGGGCTACCGCCCCTTCCAGATGTTGATAAGGGCGTTGTAACCAGATTCGCCCCAAACCCTGACTTTGTGCTGCATCTAGGCAATGCTAGGCCTGCTCTTCTCAGCTATGTATATGCTAAGGAGATGTATAATGGCAAAATGATTCTCAGGTTAGAGGATACAGATCCAAGGATAAAGACCCCTATGCCTGAGGCTTACTGGGCTATTAAGGAAGATCTCAGATGGCTGGGGATAAAATGGGATGAGGAGTATATACAGAGTCTAAGAATGGAGCTCTATTACCAGGTTGCCAAGGAGCTGATCAAGAGGGAAGGAGCATATGTCGATCTATGTGGCAGGGAGGAGATCTCGAGGAATAGGGCTCTTAGAAGGGCATGCCCACATAGATCACAGCCTATTGAATACAATTTAGAGTTATTTGAGAAGATGCTCTCAGGCTTCTTCGGAGAGGGTGAAGCTTCTCTAAGAGTTAAAACAGATCTAGATCACCAGGATCCCAGCGTTATAGATTGGATAGCCATGAGGATCATAGACACCTCTAAGTATCCACACCCCATAGTAGGTGATAAATACATAGTCTGGCCTACCTATAACTTCGCAGCAGGTGTCGACGATCATTTAATGGGGATTACCCATATTATAAGGGGTAGAGAGCATATGCAGAACACAGTTAAACAAAGCTATCTGTATAAACATATGGGGTGGATATATCCGCACGTAATCAACGTTGGCAGACTAAAGCTAGAGGGCTTTATACTCAGTAAATCTATGATAAGGGCTATAATTGAGAAGCACCCGGATAGATTCAACGGGTTCTCAGATCCTAGGTTTGGAACTCTAGCAGGTCTCAGATCTAGGGGTATTCTCGGCGAGACGATCAGGGAGACTATATACTCCTTAGGGGTTAAGGTTAGCGATGCAACGATCTCGTGGGATAATCTGGCTTCTCTTAATAGAAAGAAGCTAGATCCAACTACTAGGAGGCTAATGTTCGTAGCGGATCCTATAAAGCTATATATAGAGGGTCTCCCCAAGGAGCTCTTAGAGATAGAGATGCCATTCCACCTAGACAACAAGGATCTGGGATCCAGGGTGTTGAGGGTTGGTTTTGATAAGAGGGGAGCCTATGTATATATATCCAAAGCAGATCTTAAGACTCTACCCGATTCCAAAGCTTTTAGACTCATGGAGCTTGCAAATGTTGAGCTCCTAAGCGTTGATGAGGAAAGCGGAGCTGCACTTGCTAGATATATATCCTCAGGGCTTGATGATGCTAAGAAAATGGGGCTCCCAATTATACAATGGGTTCCCCAGGATCATCTCAAGGCTGTACTAAGAGATCCCGTTGGGCTTAGATATAAGCTCTATAAGGGGCTTATTGAGAAAAGCATAATATCCCTAGAAGATAGTGTTTATCAGCTAATGAGGATAGGGTTTGTAAAGGTTGTCGAAAGAATTAATGACAGAGTTGTAATGCTAAAGATCCACAACTAGATCCTGTAGTAGTAGATCCAACCGCCTGTAGCAAATATGATAAATACTGTCTATAACATGATCTTTATAGATAGACCCTAGAAATAAATATATATACCCCAGGTATAATTAATATGAGGCCAGATATGAATGGTTAAACTCGAAATATACTCTCCAGCATTTAAAGAGATCTATAGGGTTGATGGTGATGGCATACCGGTTTTCAAAAACTATATAGCTGGTGAGTGGGTTGAAGGTAAAGCATTTTATGATGTGAGATCCCCAATAGATCAGTCTGTGATAGCTAGGATCTCGATCCCCACTCTAGGCGATATCGAGAGAGCCCTCGAGATAATATATAAATATGGTAGATGGGATATAAGAAACCTGCCTGGTTACAAGAGACTCAATGTGCTCCACCGCACGGCAGATCTTCTTGAGAGCAATATAGATGACATGGTTAACTCACTTGTGCTAAATGCTGGGAAAACTCTTGGAGCTGCTAAGGGAGAGGTTAAGGCTTCTATTGATAGGCTTAGAAGATCTGATCTAGATCTGAGGAAGATCCAGGGAGACTATATACCGGGGGACTGGAGCGATGAGACAACAGAGACCGAGGCCATTGTTAGGAGAGAGCCTGTAGGTATCGTACTAGCTATAACCCCATTCAACTATCCTCTCTTCGACACAGTTAACAAGTTAGCATACTCCGTAATAGCTGGTAATGCCTTTATTGTCAAGCCCTCGTCTCTAGATCCGATCCCTGTTGCCATGTTCATAAGGTTATTAGAGCTAGCAGGCTTCCCCAGGAGAGCCCTAGCCCTTCTAATGCTCAGAGGCAGCGATATGGAGAAGATCCTTTCGGATCCCAGGATAGGAGCTATAAGCCTCACAGGGAGTACTGAGACAGGATTGAAGGTTCTTAAATCTGCTGGTATTAAGCAGTTTATCATGGAGCTCGGAGGAGGCGACACAGCTGTTGTTCTGAGCGATGCCGATCTAGAGTGGAGTGCCCAGAGGATTGCTAGAGGCATATATAGCTATAGTGGGCAGAGGTGTGATGCTATAAAGTTGATCCTTGCTGAGGAGCCTATATACGATAAGATCAAATCCCTCCTGGTTGAGGAGCTGAGGAAGGTAAGGGTAGGAGATCCTAGAGATCCATCAGTAGATATGGGACCTCTTATAGAGGCTAGAGCTGTTGATGAGATGGTCAGAGCTATAGAGGATGCCGTTTCAAAGGGTGGTAGGATACTAGCTGGGGGTAAGAGGCTTGGCGACACATATATAGAGCCAACATTGATCGAAGCCCCGAAGGATAAGCTTGGCGAGATGGAGTTATATAGAAGAGAGATCTTCGCCCCCATAGCTGTGATAACAAGTGTTAGAGATGTTGAGGAGGTTGCTGAGATAAGCAATAGAAGACCTTACGGACTCGATGCAGCGATATTTGGCAAGGATATAAATAAGATCAGATATCTCATAAGACATCTAGAGGTTGGCGCAATATATATAAATGACTATCCAAGACATGGTATAGGTTATTACCCATTTGGAGGCAGGAAGAACTCGGGAATCGGTAGGGAGGGGATAGGCTATGCGATCGAATATACAACTGCATATAAAACTATAGTATATAACTATAAGGGCAAGGGTATATGGGAATACCTCTAGCCAGTCTATATCTAATCTTTACTTCTAAATAATCAACTGAGGAAATGTTGCTAGATTTTATGCGTTTTACTACCTATATATCTATCCTTATGCCTGTTTATATTTATTAATAGATGATTTTAGCCTTTTCGAATAATATCTATTAGCATATATAGCGTAATAACAAGATTTTTAAGAACCATAGCAAAGATCTTATTGGGTGATGTAATGCCCCTGCTATTCACAGACCCACTTGATTTGTGGCTAATGATACTAGGTGCAACGCTGCTAGTAGCCGCATACGGCGTCTATGTCAATGTTGTGAGGGTAAAGAGTATTAGCGAGATCTCTAAGAGCCTAGGCGGTGGGAAGCAGGAGGCTGGCGAGATGCTTAAACAGGTTCTTCCGGCGGATGTTGTTTTAGTCAACAAGGGCATCGGGCTTTACTTCATATCAGTAGGTATATATGCGCTCGTCACTGGCTTATGGGGTACCTTTGTATGGCCGCTGCCTGGGAGCTATAACATAGTTCTAATAGATCCATGGGCTTTATTCGGCGTAGCCCTTCTAATCATAGGAGTTGCACTCTGGAGCGGTCTGAGCCCAAGGTATATAGCTATACCCCTAGCCCCTCTAGGGATACCTGTGATCGTCTATAGCTTCGTGATATGGAGTATGAGACTCACCAGAACCCCAGAGCTCTCAGGGCTAATGTACTTCCTAATAGGTCTCTCAGCCCTATTATCACCTCTAGTGCTGAGGGAGAACAGCTATAGAAAGGCTCTTGGATGGCTAGCAATAGTATTCCTTGTCATCGCTGCAGCGATAGCAATATACATAGGGGCTAACGCGGCTTTCGGACATGTAGCTGGATGGGGTAAGTGGACACCCTGGTACGGGGCTGTCAACGTAACTGGATAGCCGCGTTCTGTGAGTCGCTGAACACGATCTTCTTTTTTATCTCCTCTATAACCGATATATCCTTTGATATAAATTATTATTTTAGCTGGTGTCCTAGTTGAGCTGGTC
>JAVVGG010000075.1:0-7745 GCA_032249275.1 Desulfurococcales archaeon | reverse complement strand
TGGTGTCTCCCCATATGATGGCTTATCAGAGGTATAACGCGGTCATGATGCTGCTCTCGGGACTCAACGAGAAGGGTGAGCTGACAAATAGCGGGGCTATAGGTGGTATGGCAGCTGTCATGCTATACCAAGATACAGACCCATATGGAAGGGCAAGACATAACCCCGTTACTCTGAGGGCCATGGTTCTCGACAAGCTTAGAGAGAGGCTGATAGGATTGATATTTGTAACCGATAGGAAGCCTGAGAAGAGATTAACATTGAGGGAGATCCTCGAGGGTAAGTTCAAGGGAAGACTCTATGACCTCTATAGACAGAGCTGGGTGGCAAGCCCCGATAAGAGATATGTAGAGGCAGGCACATGGCCCCTCAAAATCCCAGTTGATAAGCTTCAGGAGGCTGTTAACGCTAGAGAAGAGTGGGTATATGTTGATGGAAAGCCCGTAGCCCCTACCGTGACTAGTGGTCTCACAAGGGATGAGAGGCTTCTCTTCGCAAGGCTCGGGCTTATGGATGAGGGTGGCGAGATAACCCCGATGGTTATAGCGAAGGAGGATCTAGATGCCCCTGAAAAGCTCTACCAAATATTAGGTAGAGATCTCTGGGAGGCTCTATACGACATACCGGAGGGCGAGATAACTATTGAGAGTGTTCAGCATGCATTCTACATGGCAGCCAACTATGGCTTCCAAGTCCTCAACGGGAATCTCGCAGCAGCTATAGACGACTACAAGCTATTCCCTGGGAGATGTGTGAGGTTTATGAACGACGTTGCAACATATAGAATATTCGTCACATGGCTCTGGACACTCTTTAATAGAGAAGCCAGGGTGACTAGGGATGGGTGGATAAAGATGCCAGCACTAACTAGAGATGGTGTTCTCCCAGCAAGGGATTGGTTCGAGGTTAAGGCTGGCACCAGGCTTTCAAGAGAGATTTTTGAGAAGGTGTGGGAGGCCCATAATGAGTGGACTAGAGAGTTCTTCGAGGATTTCGATAGGATAGCATCTATAAGGCTCATAGCATCGATTCTAGCGGATAAATATCTACCTCCCGATGAGAGGGACCAGGCTGTGGATAGAGTTGCCCAGGCACTTGCATATCCACTGAGGCTGGATGCTAATGTAGTTGTTGAGATAATCAGAGGAGCCGATCCTAGGGAGGTGGAGCAGCTGTTGAAAAGGGCTGCTGAGGTGAAGGAGGTTCTCTCAGATACCTATGGAAGGTATCCTGACTATATAAATAGGATCAGCTATGAAGAGGCTGCAGAGAGGATCTCCAAGATCCTTGGTATAGATGATAGAAGCACAATCCTCAGAAAGATCAAAGCATATGCACCTAGATTCGATAGATCAAAGGCACCTCTCATCATGGATATATTAAGGAGGCACATACTCTGCCCATTATATATACAGCATCCGGCCAGAGTACTCTTTTCAGTAGCGGACAAAAACCCGAAAACGGCTAGAGATATACTAGGTGCTATATACTATGTAGATGAGAGGGGAGAGCCTATATATAGAGATGATAAGGGGAACCCATCAAGGGAAAAGATCGTGGAGGCTGTTAGGAGGGGAGAGCTTCCCGAGATAGCTCTAGAGATCCATGACTATGTCTATGATATAGTATAAACCATATGAGACCTAGTAACATATAAACACCATTTCAAGAGAAATAAATTCTCTATGAGGCGTATGAAAGCCTTATCTCGAGATTTGCCCATGATGTGTTGATTCTACATAGCAGTGGGATACCTCTCTCTCTATCGATCCACACTATAACAGTGTCCTTATCGCTATTAAATATATATTCAGTATATCTAATAGACACGTTGGAGATGCCCCTTAATTCCCCGCTACCAGCTTTTCTGAAGAGCGATAGGTTTCCAAAGATATCGCTGGGGCTATTTGCCTTCCAACCCTGGGCTATGGAGAAGTTGCTATTTGTTATATTATATGTTAGCATTATAAGATTCCTTAAAGCCCAGATTATCAGAGGATCTGAGCTAGCTGTTACTGAGTAGTATTTCTCCTCGGCTGTGGAATTAACATTCGTTTGATTTCCCGTGGCGTTAACTAGTATAGGAGCCTCTATATACCTTGCATTGAGACTCATCTGTGTATTATTTACATTAATAATGATGCCATTCATGTTTACATACCCATTTACCCTATATACGAGATATAGATCTTGGCCGCTTATGTTTCTAGGTAGGTTGCTGAGATTTGGTATATTATCACTTGTTGTGGAACCTAGTCTCCTTATGTAGTCGTTAGATATATAATATATCGAGGCTACAACATATAACAGCGCCAGCACCATGATCAATGCTTCCATTACCCTCAACAGGTTTTCCCAATAGGGTTTTTCAGAGTGCCTTATAACGTTAAAATATAAGATACAAATGATTCTCTATTCGTTATACAACCACATTCACCTTAATGATATAGCTATATCCAGCTAAATCGTATTTCTAGCTTATAATCGAATGGTTCTCCTTCATAGATATTGGATAATCATTGGGTCTTCATTAAGTTTGATCTATGGATATCGCCTGGCTCGCCTTGCAGGTTACTATTCTAGGTTTCTTTAAAAGTCTTAATCAAGCCGATGGTTTTTGTTTTTATTATTTGGTTCATCGATTTTATTCTAGGAGTTTTTCTTGACGTGGCATAGGATCACCAGAGATATATACTCTATAGAGACTGGGCCTTCTGGGTGTGAGCAGCATATTCAAACATATATTATAGTGGATCCTGAGAGGAGGGTCGCTGTTATAGATCCTGGGCCCAGATGTTCTGCTGAGAGACTTTTCAACGGCATTATAGAGTTGGGCTTCGCCCCAGGAGATATAGAAGCTATACTCCTCACACATGTGCATCTAGACCATGGGGGAGGGGCTACATCTCTTGCTAGGATGCTGGGTGGTAGGGCTCCTATTATGGTGCACCCTGTTGGCTATAAACATGTTATAGATCCTAGTAGGCTTTGGCAGGCATCTAGAGAGCTTCTAGGCGACGTTGGCGATATCTATGGCAAGCCTGAGGATGCCTCGGGTCTAGATGTTAGGGAGCTTCAGGACTTATCAGAAGTTTCTATAGGAAGGTTAAGGCTGAAAATAATACACACACCGGGCCACGCTTCCCACCATCTATCCATATACTCAGAGGATCTAGGTGTGCTCTTTGTAGGAGATGCAGCAGGTATATACATAGTTGCTGAGGATCTGCTATACCCAACAACACCTCCGCCATTTAGATATCAGCTGTACCTCTCATCACTAGAGAAACTAATATCCATCAAGCCAGAAATGGTGGCCTTTCCACATGAGGGGGTAAGGATAGGCCACGACATATTGGAGAGAGCTAAAAGGCAGATCGTAGAGTGGTTCGAGCTCACATCTAGAGGGATCGAGTCTCCAGAGGATATAATGAGAGTCGAACCCACGCTTAAAAGGCATATGGAGATTAGAGAAAGCGAGGTATGTAGAAAGATAGAGAATAGGCTTCTAGAGCTATCATTGAGAGGACTAAGGGAGGAGGTTGCAAGGATACAGCAAGAAGCAAGGTCTCACTAGCTTTTAATTTCAAGGCAGATTGTGAGAACTATATGCACGTTTTTGTCCATATTCAACCATATGATCCGCGTTCTGATCCACTGCTTTAATAGCAGCGATCCGAATCTCCCCGCCGAATAGGGCAAGGCCCTCACTTATAACATGTTCGAAGCCTTTGATCTAGCCTGTTTTAATGGGTAATAGCTAGAAGCTCATATACCCTAATAACATTATTAATATTTGGTGTTGTAGCGTGTCGCAACAGACTAAGAGCAAGGAGCTTAAAATAGTGACGAAACCTGTAATAGCGCTTGAAAGTGTTAAGAATAATAAGAGGGCTATGAAGGTCCTCTACTTAATATCAGAACTTGGGAGTGTTACTGAAAAGGGTCTCTCCTACGTTATAAAGGAGCTGAGCTCGGCAGGTGTGGATCTAGGTTATAGGTTTTTAGAAATAGCCGGTATACCTACTTCAAAGGAGCTGAGGGAAGATATAATCTCGATGCTATATGTAGGTCTCCTAGAATCTAGCCAGGGTAAGAAGCTCTCTGTAACTAGCCAGGGTAAGGAGGTGTTGTCACAGATCCAACTAGAACAGGGGTATATAGATGCTTTGAAATCAAAGCTACCAGAGATAAAGACAAAGCTAGCAACGATCCTAGCGGAAGCAGATCTAGAGAGTCGGAGGAGTAGAAGATATAGATGAGCTCTCCCCGATCATAAAAGGTTAGGGTCTCCCTCAGAGCAGGGTTTGGAGCCATAGAGCTTAATAAAAATCTATCCTTATTTCTGGGAGCTGGTTATATGGGTTTAGTGTTTATACTATACTATAAGGATCATAGAGCCTATATAGTGGGCAGCGATCTGGGTTAGTATATAGCGTGTAGCCTTCCCCCTCGGAGGCTTCGAATATACTATATATATAAGATGGAATATAGCTAACCCTGCCAGCATGAAGGCTGTGCTTATTGCGAAGCTCGGTATATGCGGCTCTCTATAGTATAGCCTGTATATTGAATATGAAATACCTGTTGCAAGTCCTATGAGGAGTCTTAGGAAGAATAGGCTGTAAAATCCCTTTAGAGAGGTCTTGATCTTCATGTGAAGATCCACCATCCTATGGCGTTTCTGTCAGCCTCGCCCTCTGCTTAGAAAGAATTGAGAGGCGAGGTTTCCATCTATAATCGGAGTAGATGTTTTTTATAAGCCTAGCTGTAGCTGGGAACCAACTATTCAGGATATAGGAAGAGTATGCTCCAGAATGCTTCATCCTTATGTCCACCCTGGCTATCTATATGCTTCACACCTTATCAAGGGATCTCTATAGGTTTAAGACTAGCACTTAGGATATTATTATCTCTTGCAGATCATACTTAGTTGGGTTGAAATGAAAAAGTCGATGACATGGGTAGACATAGCTGTATGGATATCGGAGAATGCTGAGAGCATTGTACATGGGTATATAGATAATGTATATGGTGGAGATGAGCGGATAATCCTCAGGATCAGAAGATCCTCTGGAGAACCGTTAAACCTCCTTATAGCTCCTGAAGAGGCCATCTACATAACTAGTAGATCTATTGAAAAGAGGGGTGAGGAGCTAGGTCACATGGCTATGCTGTTTAGAAAGTATCTCAGGGATACAGCTATAAAAGGGATATTCCAAAGACCGTGTGAGAGAATAGTAGAGATTAGTGTGGGTAGAGGTGGGGAGGAGTATAAGCTGGTTGTAGAGCTGATCCCTAGAGGTGTGCTTGCTCTGGTTAATAGCGAGGGAATAGTTAAGGCTCTAAATAGAAGGCTTGTTGCTAAGGATAGAGAGGTGAGGATCGGGGGTAGATATCAATACCCACCAAGCCTGCCAAGCATATGCACCCAGGATCCCTTGAAGCTGATTGAAGGTGTGATTAGGGGCTATGACATTGTGAGGGGGATTATAACTGGTGCCAACATACCCCCTGATGTGGCTGAAGAGATCATCTATAGGCTGGGGATTAGGAAAGATGCTAGACCAGCGGATCTGGGTGTTAGCTCTGTTAGAAAAATTATAGATGATGCTATTAGCTTTATAGAGGATGTTAAGAAATCGCCTACCCCTGGTATTGTAGTAGATCCGAGCGGATCCCTATACGGTTTCTATCCATTTGAGCCAAGGCACATGATCTCTGCTGGATATACCTTTAAGAGACTCTCGAGCTTCAACGAGGCTATAGATGTATTCTACGCCCATGCCAAAGCTTTAATAACACAGGAAAAGCCTCCGGAGCTCTTGAGAATTGAGAGAGGGATTGAGAAGCTGAGATCCCAGATAGCAGAGGCTAGTGAGAGGCTTAAAGCTATGGAGAGGATCCTGGAGTATGTAAACCAGAATTACCAGCCATTAGAAGAGCTCTTTGAATGTGTTAGAAGGAAGTCAAGAGAATGCATGGGGGTTCCAGACGATGTGGCCCATGTGAGAGGGGATACACTGGAGATCGAGGTTGGGAGCCTCAAATATAGGTTTGACCCCAGACTATCCTTTATGGAGAACTATATCCAGATTAGGAAGAAGGTTGCGGAGCTTGAGAAGAGGATCTCAAGGGGTTCCGAGGAGATCGCTCGACTTGAGGAGGAGGCTAGGAAGATATATGCTGAGATCGAGAGGAGAAGGGCTATCGAAGCTATTAGAAGCCTTAGGAGGAGGGAGTGGTTTGAAAGATATCATTGGATCATAACCTCGGAGGGCCTGCTAGCTATAGGTGGTATGGATGCTGATCAAAATGAGAGGGTTGTGAAGAAATATTTAAGGGATGACTATATCTTTCTACATGCGGATATACAGGGAGGATCTGCTGTGATCCTCTTCACAGACAAGGAATATACCAATAGATCTATAGAGGAGGCTGCTAGAATAGCTGCTTGCTATAGCAGAGCCTGGCAAGCAGGATATGGATCTATAGATGTGTTCTATGTAAAAGGATCCCAGGTTAGCAAATCACCTCCCCCGGGGCAGTATCTTGAGAAGGGATCCTTTATGATCTATGGCGAGAGAGGCTGGATCCGTGGGGTGCCTCTAGAACTTGCCATAGGAATCCAGCTTCTCGAAGAAACAATACCCAGGGTAATAGTGGGGCCTCCGGAGCTCGTCTCATCAAGAGGTGTTGTTTGGAGTGTAGTATTGCCAGGCGATGTTGGGAGGAGAGAGGCGGCAGAGTTTATTTATAGAAGGTGGCTTGGGAGTAATAAGGTTAGGCGAGAGATCGTCGAGGCTATAGATATTGATGAAATAGCTAAGAGATTGCCGGGTAGGGTGAGGATAGCTTCTTCTAGGGAGTAGCTATGCGTTTTCTAAAGATCTATCGAGTTTGATCTAAAGCCTCTCATGATTAATTATGGGCTGTTTCGTAGTTGATGACTAGAGGTTAGATTTATAAGTTTTGATTTTGTTTATTATTGTTGGTGTTGGTTATTTCAGAGCTTTCAGAGAGGCTGTTAAGACCTAAGGAGGTTTGTCAGAGGCTTGGCATCAGCTATTCTACTCTATCTAGATGGGTTAGAGAAGGAAGGATCAGAGCTATTAGAACTGCCGGTGGCAAATATAGAGTTCCTGAGAGTGAGGTTAGAAGAATTGCTGAGGGACTTCCAATAAGCAGGGAGGTCAGGACAATCATATATGTTCGTGTAAGCTCAGCCGATCAAAAGAGCGATTTGGAGAGACAGATAGAGTATTTGACGCAGTACTGCTCCTCTAAGGGTTACAAAGTTGTTGATGTGTTGAGCGATGTAGCGAGTGGGCTGAAGACTGGTAGAAGAGGCTTGCTAAAGCTCTTCAACTATGTTATCAATAGACAGGTGGATGTAGTTGTAGTAACGTATAGAGATAGGTTGACGAGGTTTGGCTTCGAGTATTTAGAACACTTCTTCAAGCAATATGGGGTTAGAATCGAGGTCATGTTTGGCGAAGAACCCAGAGATGCTTACCAAGAGCTTGTAGAAGACCTGATAGAGATCGTGGCATCCTTCGCTGGGAAGCTCTACGGGTTGAGGAGTCATAAGAAGAAGAGGCTTGTTGAGGGATTTAAGAAGTTGCTAGAAGAGGTTGATAAGAGTGATTGAAGCTACTAGGACAGTTGTTGTGCCGAGTGTTAGGCTTACTGAGAAGAAGCTTGAAGTATTTAGAGAGCTTGAAGAGCTCTACAAGCAGGTTCTC
>JAVVGG010000074.1:0-7745 GCA_032249275.1 Desulfurococcales archaeon | reverse complement strand
ACACATCTTCACCAAGTATAGTTACTAAAAGGTATATATATTCTGATAGATATTCGTCTCGTTGAAGAAGAAACAAGGAAATATAGATTAAATAGAGGTGTAACTAAAAATATACTGATACATGAAAAGGCATAAAGATCCTAACATCTCACCCCTTGAACCCTTGCAACCGAAACCTCGCCTTTTAAGACAGGGAGTAGGTTGGTCTTGCAACAATCTATCTACCCAGCTGGGGAAGAATCATAATAAAGGGATATAAGGGACAGCCATATATTTCATCAGCATGGCGGATCTCGATATTCCCAGGGATCTTCCTCTCCATAACCGTTGCAGGTCTTAACCTCTTAGGCGACGCTATATATAGGAAACTAATGCCCAGGATAGGCAGAGTCAGGTAAATTTATAATAGGCTTTCAGCTGTAACTAGTAGTTTATAAATAGTTGGAGCTATATTCGGGTTCTTAGGGTATAGCTTGTTGTGTCTATTGCTGCTACGATGGCTATGGCGGCTATGAAGAATGTCAGGACTGCTTGGTAGTCTAGGATGCTTAGGTATTGTAGTATATAATATCCAACCCCGCCGGCGCCCACGAATCCTAGTATGGATGCTGTTCTGACGTTATATTCAAGCATGAAGAGTACGCTGCTTATAATCTGTCTCCTGATATGTGTGTATAGTGCGAAGGCTAGTGTGTATCCTTTGAGACCCATGGCCTTTAGAGAATCGAGTAGCTCTCTATCCACAGACTCGAGGGCCTCGTAGAAGAACTTGGCTAGATATGTCGAGGTATATATTGCAAGGGCTAGTGCACCTGCTTTTGCTCCTGGCCCTACAAGTATTACGAATAATATTGCCCAGAGTATTGCTGGCACAGTTCTGGCTGAGTTGGCGAGTATCCTTCCAGCGATGGCTATGGTGCGAGGAGCTAGGAGAGGGCTTGCTAGTGGGGCGAGAAGATATGCTATGAGGACTCCGGAGGAGACGCCGAAGACAGATATGATCAGAGTTTCATAGACAGCTGTGAGAGCGTCTCCCCAGAGATCGTTTCTAACCCCTAGGAGAGGTATGAATCTAGATATATTTAGACCTGCTTTAGCCCAGAGCCCAGGATCTATCAGGCCGAGGATATATGCTAGTATAGCAGTTGGTATGAGAAAAGCAACTATGATTCTCATGATAGCACCCTGAGAACACCGCCCTTCAAGATATATACCATATCGAAATGTCTTTGGGCTAGATCCCTATCATGCATAACGGCCACTATAGTAGCCCCCCTCTTCCTCAACCCTGTTAAAAGCTCCACCACATCCCTAGCAGTCTCGAGATCTAAGTTAGAGACTGGCTCATCAGCTAGAATAACTGGTGCTCCCTGGAAAATAGCCCTTGCTATTGCAACCCTCTGCCTCTCACCCCCGCTTAGTCTCTCAACCCTAACCCTAGCCTTCTCCAGCAGCCCAACAGCCTCTAGAGCCTCTAGTGCTTTGGAGATATATTCCTTACCCCAGATCCCTGTTATAAATCTTAGGGGCTTTTCATATGCCCTAGCTAGTAGGACATTGTAGATTGCTGATCCACCTTCTACCAGTCCAAGCGTCTGTGGTATATAGGCTATCTTACCCCTCACGCTATCGAAGCACTTGTTTGAGGGATCACATCCTAGGATCCTAATAACACCTTTCTCTGGTTTGAGAAGACCTGCAATGATCTTTAGGAGGGTTGTCTTCCCAGCACCACTTCTTCCCATAATAGCTATTGCCTCTCCATAGGAAATCTCGAGATCCACACCATTTAAAACCCTTTTATCTCCATAGCTAAACGCAACCCCTCTAAGCTCGACAACCAGATTCTGGGTTAGTGCTAGCAATCCACCGCCCCGCTATCTAGAGGTGTTGGTGTATAGCCTGAGATACCTATCCTTTAAACCTGTTGCTTCTAGGGCGTTTAACAGGTTTTTTAAGTGCTCCTCAGGGCTTCTCTCATCGAATCTAACGAAGATAGCTGATACAAATTTCCTCATGAGATCCGGTTTGTTATTTAGCTCTAGAAGAGCAGTTTTGATCCTCTGCTTCAAATCACTCGGAAGCCCTTTTGTTATCAGCACAACGTGGGACGGCACAGGTCCCTGCATCTCTAGAACCCTGCTGTTATTCATCGCCTCCCAATACAGGCTCGCCGGCACATCACCAGCCATAATGGTTACATCGACATGCCCGTTCTTCAGGGCCTCCCAACACTGGGCATAGCCTCCTGCAAAGATCACTTCGCCGAAGAAGCTCTTAGGATCTACTGGAGCTTTTAGATATCCCAGCTCCACAAGCCTATGCATTGGGAAGATATAGCCTGATGTTGATAGCTCGCTCGGGAAGCAAGCTCTCCTCCCCCTCAGATCCTCTAACCCCCTATACTTGCTATCCTTAAGGACTATCCAGTAGGAATAGTAGTAAGGTGTATGGACAATCGTATCGTTTATTATAACCTCCCTCACTTCAGCCAACAGCATATCAACATCAGCAACATAGAGGGCGAGAGCAGCTGGAAGAGATCCGATGCCAAGGGCTAGCTGTGCATGGCCAAACCTAAGAGACTCAATGATCGCAGAAGTGCTCGTCGGGAAATATATCTCAACATCAATCCCAAGCCTAGATTCTAAGAAAGACTCCAGCTCCCTAGCCTCAGCAGCAACCCTATCACGGGGCAAAGGGTTAACAACTATTACAAGCCTATCTAAAGCCCTATCACGCTCCCTCCAAGCAGAATATAGATATAAACCAACAACACCTATAGCAACTACAACAACTATTATCACAGCTGCAGCAGCTAACCAGCTACGAACAATCATTCTCATAGTTACACCAATGAGAATCTGTAACTATGAAAATTAATAAATAAAGATCTACAAGCCTGTATATAACCCCTTCAACTCTAAACACATCTCTCTTGATCTATGGTATGGGTTAGGATTTTATAGAAGCAACTTTAAGAGGAGCGACTTTTACAATTGAAAGCCCCGATCTTTAGGGTTGGAAGAGGTCAGGTGGGGGTTTATAAGCAAAGGCTAATTATAATAGTTTGGGGTTTATTATGTATACGCCTGAGAGGTATGCTGTGTTAGAGGCTATTGCTAGGGGTGCTAGATCTCCTGAGGAGATCTCGAGCACAACGGGGCTCTCTATCGAGGAGGTTCTCAAGATTTTGAGCTGGCTCAAGGCCGAAGGGTTGGTTGAGAAGAGGGTTAGAGGGCTTATCTTTAAGAGAGAGGTCTATGAGCCCACATCGAAGGCATGGGTTAGGCTTGATGAGTGGAGGGATATAGCTAAGAGGGATCTTGAGAGAGCTGAAAAGCTTAGAAGGGCTGGTATGGAGGAGGAAGCTGATGAAATACTCTCAGCATATGCATCGATACTGCCGTTTCTACTAACCCTAGAGATCTTCAGCTTCTTAGCTCTTAACGAGGCTATGGTCTCAGCAGATATCACAGATCTAGATAACGCGGATTTCGAGGGAGAGGTATTCTAAAATTTAGATAGTGCTTGGCTGCAACTATATTGCTATCTTTTGTTAATCCTATATGCTAAACATTAAGATCTAGCTTTACGCCATATAGATGTTTACAGCAATGTCACGATGATCTCTCCAGCTTTAGAGGGGAATCATTTATGATGATTGGAGTTTAATGTCTGTGTTGTGTATTATAATATTTGTTTCAACACCTTCCTTGCCGTGGATTTTAGCTGTTCAAGGGATATTATATTGGGTATTATTTTATGTCGTCGGATCCTTATCTAGATCTTCGCAGTAAATATGTTATGAGGGGGGTGCCTCTTCTACATCCAATAACTATTGAGAGGGGTGAGAATGCTGTTCTCTATGATATCCATGGCAATAGATATATTGATTTTACCTCTGGCATAGGCGTCACAGCTCTTGGCCACGCAAATCCGGAGCTGATCAGAGCTGCTGAGGATCAGTTGAGGAAGCTATGGCATATCAGCTTCATGGTGGCTAATTATAGGTCTTATGTGGAGCTTGCTGAGAAGCTAGCCAAGATAGCCCCTGGGTCTTCAGAGAAGCAGGTTCTCCTACAGAACAGCGGTTCTGAAGCTATTGAGAATGCCATTAAGATCGCTAGGCAGGCTACTGATAGATATGTGATAGTCTCCTATGAGAACTCATTCCATGGTAGGGGGACATATGGATATGCACTTACAGCCACGGGGAAGTATAGCCCCTATAAATTTAGGTTAGAGCCTATGATGCCCGGGGTGGAGTTTATACCATATCCATATTGCTATAGATGCCCCTTCAAACAGGAGTACCCATACTGTGGCTTGGCATGTCTAGACTATATAAGAAGCTGGTTTATACACACAAGAGTTCCCCCCGATAGAATAGCTGCGTTCATCATGGAGATGGTTCAGGGTGAGGGAGGCTTTGTAGTGCCTCCAACCGACTATGTTGAGGAGCTCAAGAAATTCCTGGATGGGCACGGGATACTATTGATAGATGATGAGGTCCAAACGGGTTGGGGTAGGACTGGGAGGATGTGGGCTGTAGAGCACTTCGATGTAGATCCCGATATATTGGTAACTGCTAAGGCGATAGCTAATGGACTGCCCCTCTCAGCTATAATAGGTAGGAGGGAGGTTATGGAGAAAACGAATCCAGGGAGCTTCGGAGGAACCTACGGTGGAAACCCTGTCTCTAGCGCTGTAGCGCTCAAGGTAATAGAGATCATCCAGAGAGATAGACTAGTTGAGAGAGCCGAGAGACTAGGTAGAGTGATAAGAAAGAGGCTGGAGGATATGCATAATAGATACGAGTTTATAGGGGATGTCAGGGGCCTGGGGGTTATGCAAGCAATAGAACTAGTAAAGGATCGAAAGACAAAGGAACCAGCAACCGAGGAGACTATGGAGATAATCAAAAAAGCTAGGGAAAAAGGATTGCTACTCCTACGCGCCGGGCTCTTCCTAAACGTCATAAGACTCCACCCACCCTTAACAATCGAGGAAGAACTACTCCACAAAGGCCTAGATATCCTGGAAGAATCCTTAAAAGAAATAGAAAGAAAGACTTAAACAAGTTAACCGTATTAGCGATAATGTTTGCAATTTTCAATCTAATATCTCTCTTTCTCTTACGCTCCCTACCATGAATAGCTCTACTAGCGTATCCATTGCCTTTAACACTCTGCACAGCCTCTCTATATCTAGCATACCCAAGGGTGATCCTCTTAATCTCTGTCTCAAGAATATACACCTTATTGAGAAGTTTAACAGTCACGTTATTCTCATTAACATCAATAGATATGACAGATTTAACAAACACGAAGTATACTAGTAGCCTCTTATGCCTATGGTCAAGCTTTATCTTCGGCTGTGTCCTCAATATCCATCCACTGTTGATATATCTCCAGTACAGCTTGTGTGGAGAAAGCTCTACTGACACCCAGCCTTTGTGAGTGTAGATGAGAATTGTAGTATATCCTATACGCTTCCATAGATGATCATCTAGCCAGATGCTAACTCTATTAACCACAGGCTTCTCAGACTTCGCCAAACCCTTCTTCTTGAGCTTATTGAAGCTCTTAATCCTTGTAGAAGCGTCTTGACAGGTGGTGTGAATATAATGGCTTGGTAGTTGAGGGAGTTTTCCACGCAATTCATGATACTTATCTTTCTTCAACCTAGTGAACGAGTCGATATTGCTTCTAAAGCCATAATCCACAAGCTCTATGAGAACCTGCCTATAGAGATCTTCAAGCTCTCTAAATACTTCAAATTTCTTCTCAGTAAGCCTAACACTTGGCACAACAACTGTTCTAATAAGCTCACTCACTCTTCTCAACCTCTTCTAGCAACTTCTTAAATCCCTCAGCAAGCCTCTTCTTCTTATGGCTTCTCAACCCGTAGAGCTTTCCAGCGAAAGACGTCACGATCTCTATCAAGTCTTCTACAAGCTCTTGATAAGAGTCTTTGGGCTCCTCTCCAAAGGCAATCTCGATTCTAACGCCATATTGCTTAAAGAAGTGTTCTAAATACTCGAAGCCAAACCTCGTTAATCTATCTCTATACGTTACTACAACTACGTCCGCCTGTCTATTGATAACATAGTTAAAGAGCTTTAGCAAACCTCTTCTATCAGTCTTCAACCCACTCGCTACATCGCTCAACACATCAACAACTTTGTAACCCTTAGAAGAGCAGTACTGCGTCAAATACTCTATCTGTCTCTCCAAATCGCTCTTTTGATCGGCTGAGCTTACACGAACATATATGATTGTCCTGACCTCCCTGCTTATTGGAAGTCCCTCAGCAATTCTTCTAACCTCACTCTCAGGAACTCTATATTTGCCACCGGCAGTTCTAATAGCTCTGATCCTTCCTTCTCTAACCCATCTAGATAGAGTAGAATAGCTGATGCCAAGCCTCTGACAAACCTCCTTAGGTCTTAACAGCCTCTCTGAAAACTCTGAAATAACTGGCACCAATAACAATAATAAAAACAAGGCTTATAAACCTAAACCCTGAACATTAAATACGAAACAGCACCACCCTAAAAGGGCAAAACATTCAGCTATAAGAACCTCTTTAATATGTCGCATAGGGCTTAAGGAGCTCCGATCCTCTCAAGGGAGAATATATCAGCATTATGTGGCGGGCCCGCCGGGATTTGAACCCGGGACTTCCGCCCAGAGCCCCGCTGGTCTACGGGTTAAAAGCCCGCCGCTCTACCTGGCTGAGCTACGGGCCCATCAATATTTATTGCCCATAGCCCCCTATAAGCTCCAAAAGGTTAAAGGGTATCCTCTTCCAAAAACAAGATCTCTTAATATGACACCCTCCCCGCCCTTATAGCCTCAGCCTAACAGTTCTATGATTTTTCTTCAGCCTCTCCTCTATCTCCTCTCTCAGGGCTTGGAGGGGGTTGGGATGCCCATCCGTGGGTAATGATCGGGGAGACGTCCCCCCTTGGGTCATCCTTTTAAACACTTTACCCACAGATGGAGACCCCAACCCCACAACAAACTACAGCTAGAGGTTTAAAAGCATAACGATCCAAAACCCAACCCCGCCTTAAAAGGCGAGGTTTGCTAAGCTTTAATATCATAACTATAAACTTCCTCGCTTCCCGATCTCTAACCCTTTCAATTTCCACCCCCAACTGCTGTGGCGAGTGATTTTGTTTCTTATCTTATTTTAGTGGCTTCTAATTTTTTGAGTGCTCCATTAGCTCTCCTATCTATTAGGGTTTACATCTATCATCTGGAGGATCAGAGCCCTCAGAGCCCTACTATTCTAAAGATCGTTGCAATGATTATAAATACAATCTTAGCCCTGAGGGATAGGGAGAAGGTCTGTAGTGTTTAGATATTTCAATATTATATTAATGTACTATTGAGCCGAGACTGCTAGCTTAGTTAATGGTTTATAAGCTTTTTAGCCACTATATGAGCCTTCCACCTCGATGACGGCAAAGTAGCCATCAGAGGCGGGAGTTTTGACCCGCGGGATCATTGGCTTCACCCGAGCTGCATGGGTGCCCGTCGAGCCCAACGCCATGGGGCTCCTATCTGTGGAGAGCTCAAGTATCATCGCTCTCCTAGGATATCTATATATCAAGCACAGCTGAATATAGCTTCGTCATCAAATATGGCTAGGTATTGGATGCTTATATGCTTGCCCAGCGTTCCCTCTCCACGCTACACCAAGTATTCATAGATAACCAGAGACATTTAAACTTA
>JAVVGG010000073.1:0-7757 GCA_032249275.1 Desulfurococcales archaeon | reverse complement strand
TCAGCAAAACCGCTCCATAAAATGATATATCAACCCCCATAAACTTTTATGAAACCCAAAACAGTTTCTTGAGGCTAGCAGGGTTATGTATTTAAGGATGTTTTATATATATATTATTATATCTAAGTTATCTACAATATCTCTATATCTATTTCTTATCGTCACCTCAGATATTCCAAGAAGATCTGCCATCGCTTTTTGAGACCTCTTGTTTTCTAGGATTATAGAAGCTAGATATACTGAGGCCGCCGCTGTTCCCTCAGGGTTTTTTCCGGATGCAGATGTTGGATCGACCTTCTTGAGCACATCGAGAATCCTTTTTGATAGAATCACTATATTGTCGCTTAGACCTAGAGAGCCAGCGATCTTCGGTATATATGTTGCAGGCGACATAGGCGATCTCGAGTCTAGATCCCCCCTCTCTCTGCTCTTCTTCTTAAGCTCGTTGAATATCCCAGCCCAGGATAGCTTCTTGGTTGCATTGTGGAGGCTCTTCTCATCTATCCTCAGAGTCTCTTTAAGTCTCCTCATCTCGAGGGGTATACCATAGATTCTGCATACCTCAGCTATCATCGCCCCCACTATCGCGGCTATCATGTTTTTCCTCAGAAGATTCTCCTTAGAGGCCTCCTTGATCATCATACCAACTGTCTCGGCAACGAAGTTTGGGAGCCCCAGCTTTGCTACTGCGTCATTCATGATCATCTTAGCCTCAACCTCCTTCCTAGCTCTATAGTCAGAAGGCTTCCTAGTAGCTGTGTTAAGCCTGCTATATTTCCTCCCAATAGAGCCTCTGGGATCTATATAGCTTGTGAGCCCCGCATCGTGGACCTTATTTGTGAGCTGAGGTCCAACCCTGCTCCTTGCCATCTTATCCTCTGGGCTATATTCTCTCCACTCTTTGCCAAGGGATATAACGCCCTCCTCTATCACAAGACCTGTCCTAACATCTATATACTCGCCCCTATCATGGTCATATATAACTTCCCCCCTAGCTATCATCTCACTAAGATCTATTGTGCTTGTGCTCTCTATGTCAGTGCTCATCTAGATCTCCTCCTGACCTCATATAGAATCTCGTCTCCAACCGCTACGGAGGCGCCTTTGCTAAGCTTGATCACAGCATATGGAGAGGATACAGGGCCTATAACGTCATTTACAACACCTATAACCTTTCCCGACAACTTATGAACAGCTCTAGCACCTATAGAGGGTATTTTAAGAGGATCCCTTATCCTCACAACCACTTGATCCCTGACTATAGATGTAACCTCGCCCAAATTGGTGAGCTCCAAGCGATACACCAATTTGGAATTACATAGATATTACTTATATAAGGATGCTTATCAAAGGGGATTACATTGATGTTCAGAGATCCTCCTCAATACAGGGTAATCCCAGCCAAAGAAAGTACCTAAATACAGACATAATCACCTTATAAGCCAGATATATACTAGAAGATCTTACTTATACAAATGCATAGAAATATATAGAGATATATAGGAAGAACACACTAAAACATCTACCCCCAGTCGATTTCACAACCCCCTATATAACATAGGCTCAAACCTAGTCTATAAGGTTTGATGATGGGCTGGAGATGCATATCCCGATAACTCTACTAGAGCATTCTAGAGGCGACTACTATATTGCTTTACTTAGACCTTATAGGATCTATGTCTCAGTAACATAGAAACCGCGTCTCCATATCTTTGTGGGAGACTGTGAAGCTAAATCCTCTGAACCGCTACGAATCTAATCCTAGTCCAACTCTATGAAAATCGAATAGTTTGAAGAACCTCTCCGTAACTCATCCAATAGAATTCGCCAAATCACGAAACTGTATATTTGAAAATCGACAGCCAGCACACTGTTAATGGGATAAAGCTTCTCAGATCCACTATTGCCTCAACACTCTTAGCAATAATGTTAATAACGATATAGGGAGCGTTGATCATGTCTCTGAAAAGCCAACTACGCATTTTAGATCATCCTTAGAAACATGGGCGAAGACCCTAAAAAATAGCAAAGCCAACTCACATAAACTCCCTTTTCATTCTCTCCACATAGGCATGATATAAAAGGCTGTTGATCCATAGAAAGACTGTAAGCTCTGGGTGAGCCAGAACGACTTTCAGAATATGTCATATATTTCACTACCTTATAACTATGAGAAGAGAGTATAAAGTTCTAATAACCATCAGACCCGGAGTAACCAGAGCAAGCGCATAAAGCTCACAGGTCTTGATACTTTCTCTTAGCAAAGACCCCTAGGCCCAGCACTCACTCCTTAACATATTTTAATTAAGGATACCTAAATCTAAATATCCCAAAATCCATACGATATACCTCCAGACGATAGGGGAGAACGATTGAAAAATAAGGAGAGGTTTTAAATATATATTTAATGCTTAGGATAAAAAAGATATTTTTAATATTTAGAATTATCATAGCTAAATCTGCTTAGCTATATATAAATTAGGTCATCTTTTTCATTTATTATCGTTTTCCTTTTATGTTAAATAACTACTATTGAGTATATAATAATATATAATGATATATTAAATAAATCAAAGGAAAGAAATACTTTTTAACCGAGATAATGGGGATAGATGTATGGTATTTGTATGCAATTGCTTTACCCAATACTATGCTGTGTCTAGATTTCCTATGATAAGTATTAATCTGAAAAATATAAAAGCTGGATTTGTGAATTGGCTTGTATGTAATAAACGGGTTCTTCTGCTAAAGCTAGTAAGGGGTCAATCTTCAGCGGCGTCTATCCTAATTGAATCCTTTATGGTATAGAATGCAGCTTATATCCCCTTTTAACATGATCCTGTTTAGGAGGAGCCCTGTGGAGGGTGGTTATGAAGGTATATATAATCTCTGCGTAGGAGTGGGGATCAAGCCCGTGCCATCCTCCATAGGGCTTTTCAGATGTGAGGTGTTTACAAGCAAAGATTTGAATATAGTTCTTTATCTAGGTCTGTTTTACCTTTTATCAGAGATGCTGATCTCCGTTGTATCGGCTCTGAGAGGGGGTGGGTGCTTTAGAGGAGTTGCTTAGAGAGCTTGAGAGAAGGGCTGCTGCGGTTTCTGAGGCTATGAGGAAGAGAGGTATTGACTACATAGCTTTGACGTCCTCTCCTAATTTTAGATATCTAACCGGCTTCTCGGAGGAGAGCTACGATAGATTAATGCTCTTTCTAATGAACTCCGAGGGGGAGAGGATCCTTCTAGCGCCTAGGCTAGCTAACATACCTAGCTGGGTTGGTAGACATATGGATATATCTATATGGAGTGATTCCGACGATGTCAGTGCTTTTGTTGAGAGGGCTGCTAGGAGACTTAGAATACATGGTAGGAGGGGTGCTTTTGAAGATACAATGGATCTCAAGATCTACCTCTTCCTCAAAGAAATACTATCACCGGCGTCTACACATCTAGCATCAGAGATCCTGAGAGATCTAAGGGCGAGAAAATCCCTGTACGAGGTAGGTGTTATAAAGAAGGCTGTAAATGCTGCTGAAAACGTCTTCGAGGAGATCTACAGAATCCTTGCTCCAGGCTTGACAGAGAGGTTTCTAGCGTCACAGATATCGAGTGTAATAGCTTCGATGGGCTTTGACGAGGCATTTAAAGCAATAGTAGCTTTTGGCGAGAACACAGCGAATCCCCATCACATCCCAGGTGATAAGAGGCTGGCATATGGAGATCTAGTTTTAATAGATCTAGGTGTTTCCGTGGAAGGCTATATATCAGATCTCACAAGGCTCTACCATCTAGGCCCGATCCCTGAAAAGGTTAGAGAGAGGTTTTCACAGCTCTCAACATGCTTCTCAGAAGCTATATCAATGATCTCCCCGGGTGTGAAGGCCTCTGAAGTGGATCTCAGGGTGAGGAGCTGCCTAGCAGAATATGGGTTAAAGGAGAACATCCTCCATAGAACAGGACATGGGATAGGGATAGAGGTGCACGAGCCACCATATCTATCGATAAACTCAAGCGATATCCTTGAAAAGGGCAATGTATTCACAGTAGAGCCGGGGATATATTTCAAAGGTATATTCGGGTTGAGGGTTGAGAGCGATATAGCGATCCTAGATAATGGCGATGTGATTATACTGGACAAAATATCTAGAGACATAATTCAGATATAAAGATCATTTTAGACGATCAAATCAACCCATTCGAGTCCGAAACGCTGATCTTTGCCCTGAGATGGCTGGAGATTCAAGTATTCTGATTTCACCCTGGTTTATAACATATAAAGAAAGCTATAGCTCTAGCACTTCTAGCATCTCTTTATTGCTTAGCTTAGCCACTTTGAAGTATCTAGAGCTTATCCTCCTGAGATCGGGGTTTTCCCCCATAACCATGACTGTTATCAGCCTTAGATTGTTCTCCTTTAGATGTCTCCTAACCATGTTCTCAGCTATCCTATCCTCCCCATCTGTTATCAATATGAGCTCTCCGAGGCCCTTCATCTTCAGCTCTGACACGTCTTGGCAAGCAGCTATTATAGATCTCGTTATATCGGTCCCCCCACCACTCTTAATCCTCGCTAGATAGTCCATCAGCCTGAGGGTTTCACCGGGCTTGCTAGATCTGGACACCTTTATAAGGCTATATGGGGCTGAGTCGAAGAATCTTATCAGGAAGGGCCTGCCCTCCCTCTTAGCCCTCATGAAAAGGGCTATAGCTGTTGCCTTTGCCCATCTTATCTTCTCCCCATCCATAGATCCTGATTTGTCTAGAAGGACATAGAGGGGTCCGTAATCCTGTCTCACAACCTTCTCATAGAGGATAAGCTTACCAGTTGCCCACTTATATAGCAGAACCCAGCTCGCCTCGCTATCCTCGAAAAGGGCTAGCTCAGATCTAGATGCCCTCTGTATGTGGGAGCCTCTCATATACCCTATGACCTCTCCCTTGGGGGATTTAATAGTTTTCTTTCTAAATCGGAGGGTCATATCCTCTATGAAACTAAGGCTATCTAGGAGCTTCTGAACATCTGTGTTTCTAGCAAGCCTGATGATATCGCTGGAGTTTTCGATCATCTCAAGCAGAGATCCTGTGCCAGCCTGGGTTCCCATGGAGAGGTGCTCCAATTTGGAGATGTTTTCAAGCTCGCTTCCAATCTTTCTAAGAGCATTTCTAATAGCATCTCTAATGCTAGACCCCCTTTTATCTCTATCACCACCCCTCTCCCCCTCCCCTTGATCCCTGTTCTCGCTCTCACCACCACCCTCTCCCCCTCCCTGCTGTGGGCTTAGCTCGTTTAGCAAATGCTCTAAGAAGCTGGCGCCCACTATTATCGATCTACCGCTGTGGGCTATTGTATAATATCTTATCTTCCTAGCCTCCTCGCTGCTTAGAATCTCCCTTGCAATCATGTATCTAAGCATTGTCCACGGATCCTGTTCACCCCTCTTGGGGGGAACCAATATGGGGAATGGGAGGTAGAAGAGATAGAAAACATCTATCCCAAGATCTGTGTTGATCGCATCAGCCCTCTTAGATCTGGAGAGCTTTTTAACAATCTCTACCAGCTTGTCCCCTCTATACCTCACAAGAGGATCATCATACCTTATACCAGCAAGCACACCTGGCATTATATCACTACTCTATTCTCTTCCTTATCTTCTCCATAGCGGTGCTTATAAGTTCAATCACCCTCTTCCCAGATGTCTCGACATTCTTATCCCCACTCTCTATTATTATAGCCGACACCCTTTCCCTGAGAGCCTCAAGATCTCTGTAGATCTCGTTGAGCCTTTCCTCGTAGAACCTAGACAGCGTACTCCTAGCCCCAGGGGCGAAGGGCTCTGCATAACCATAGCTTGCTTGGAAAGAGCTTATATAGTTCATCAGCTCCTTAACATTTCTCTCGATATCCTCCAGCTCTCTTAAATACATATACGGAGTTTTAAGCTCCTCGTGGAGGATCACATTTACCTTCTCAAACTCATCTATATCTCTCGGTGCAACATATTTGAGGACTAGCAGATCCTCCTCTAAAGCCTTAGTCCTACCATTGAGGATGGTGTTCGCAGCGATCACCTTGAGGGTTTTACCCTTCCTCCTATCTGTTATATGTATGCCTTTGGATTCGAGTATTGCGAAGAGCTTTATCAGCTTTGGCTTAACCCCCTCGAGATCTACCTTGAATACCTCATCCCTTATACTCACAAGATCCTGCATTAGAAGGACAGGCTCCACATCAACAATATCGTCTCTTCTCTCGTTCTCCCACTCCTGGTTTAGGAGATCCTTCCAGAGATCGTCTGGCACAGGCTTGACATGGTGTCTCAAAAGCATTCTATCATATATCGCAGCAAGCTCCGGATCGTCTGGAACCTCGTTTGAAGCTGCGAACAAGCTCCACAGAGGAACCCTTATCGCTGTGCCAGCCTCATAGTATATCCTCTCATTTATAATCGATAATATGCTGTTGAGGATGCTGGAGCTCGCCTTGAAGATCTCGTCTAGGAATGCTATCTCAGCATCAAGCAGGGTTCTCGTGATCACCCTCCTAAACCTCTTCTCATCGATAAACACTTTTATATCCACCGGGCCGAAGATCTCATCGGGCTCTGTGAACTTAGTTAGGAGATAGGAGAAGAACCTAGCGTTTAGAAGGGCAGCTGCCCTCCTTATAAGGGCGCTCTTGGCCGTTCCAGGCTCTCCTATCAATAGAGCATGCTCCCTAGTCATAAGGGCGAGGGTGACTACCCTGGCCTCTTCATCTCTACCCACGAACGGCTTTACAAGCTCTCTGTGAAATCTATTTATCTTCTCAGTCAGCTCTTCAAACTTTGGAATTTTTCAAACCCCCTTAATCACTTTATCCGCGTTCCAGCCTAATATCTCTTCTGATCCATTGCCCATAGCTATACCTGCATAAGCCTCTTCTTCTGGAGATATGCCTCTGCACATTCCCTGCCGTGGAAGGTCTTTATCCCGTCTCCCAGCTCAAGCACATATGGGGATCCTATTATAACGCCGCCGCAGAATCCACATCTATATATAATAGATATACCCGGCTTCTCGGGTATCCATGGCTTCTCATAGATCTGGTTAACATCTATGATCTCAGCCTCCGGAACCTCCCTCTTAACCATATCGATAACCTCTCTAGCACCCTCGCCACCCACACCCCTTATAAGGGCTACTATGGTGTCACCAGCCCTCGATATATAGACCCTCTCCACAGCTGGATGCCTATAAAGGGATTCGGCAAGCTTGGCAGATCCCCTATGCCTGATCAGCACAAGGCTCGATGATACCCCTTCAAGCATAGACATGTCAACCCTTGCAACACATCCCCTTATAATGCCTAGCTTCTCCATAATCTCGATCCTCTTCCTAACCATGGGGGAGCTCAGACCAACCTTAGAGGCTATATCCTCGAGCTTCTCCCTACAGTTGCTAGAGAGTATCTTCAGAATCTCTATATCCATCGCATCGAGACTTTTTTTAACTCTAACCAAATTATCCCCAAAATATATTTCACAAATATAGATATATTAATACAACGCACATAGACCAAGAGATATTAACACAGACCACAGATCTTCTAGCAACCTCTTCTAAAAAGCTGGGTCTCCAGATACAAACCCTTTTAATAGTCTCTGAAGCTCTAAAGATGGAGAGGTTATAAGATCCCTGGGCTTGAAGGGCTATTTAAACACACTCTCTATAGCCTCTACAGCCTTTGAAATGCTAACATTAAAACCCATATCCCTTAAACC
>JAVVGG010000072.1:0-7789 GCA_032249275.1 Desulfurococcales archaeon | reverse complement strand
CTCGATAACCACAGGGATGCTATAGCATCCCTGTGGATCAAGAAGCAAAGCAACCCAAACAAAAGAATACCAGCGATAATCAACAACCATCGAGGGACAAGCAGATGATGGAGACAATGCTTGTAAGGCTCGGGGGCTAACCTCTAGCGAATCTATGCCTCTGAGGCTATGATAAAATCCATAACCCCGTGTCCCTCGAAGAGAGGAATGGGGGTAATGAATCGGAGATCCTGTCCTGAGCCAAACTCTTTAAAAAGGATGTATCTCGAGTCTCCCTGCTCCAAGAGGGAACCCTAGCCCTTTAGGGAGGGAGGGGTCGGCATATTAAGGTTCTAGCGTCAAATTAGGATCTGTGATCTGAAGCTTTATTTGTTTCTTATCGATATTAGCATTAGATGTTATAATGAAAGGTCTCTCGGCTAGGAGGATCTTGGTTGTGGCTAGATATGAGATTAGAAGGGCTCTTGCTAGGAAGAAGGTTTTGGCTGGTGTTATACTGGTTACATTGGTTCAGATTCTGGGCTTGTATGGCTATAGTGAGATCAATAGGGTTGCTTCTACGACGAATCTCCCAGTAAAACCTGATCTCGGGCTGGCCTGGCTATTCACATATTTTCTCCCCTCATACCTCATGTCCGGTTTGGCGTCCCTCATAGCCTCGGGATCCTTCTCAGAGGAGTTCGAGGGAGGAACCTCGGAGACCCTTTTCACAAAACCCGCTACAAGGCTTGAGATCTTTCTAGGAAAGGTATTGGGTGGATATATTCTCCAAGCCCTCTTCACAACACTCATGCTGGTTCTCTCAATATCGCTATCCACTCTTATCTTTGGCCCACAGCTGTATATAGATATGGCCCCGACTATCCTTGTGGCTAACATATATTCCAACACTATTTTCTTCTCCATAGCACTCGCCCTCAGCTCGATAACAAGGAATACTCTTATATCGACAGCAGCCCCAATCTCCATGCTAGCGTTTCTACCATTTATAAGCGGCCTCCTAATATTCCTCGAGAGAAGCTTAGGAGGAGGCTACTCAATCTTTGCAAGGCTCCTACCAACCTGGGGAGCCACCATGCATGCATATATAATACCCACAGAGATCCTACAAAGAGCATTCCTCCTAACACCTCTATTGATGAGCCTATATGGAGATCCCATACCAGCAGCCCTCTCAGTCGCAGGCTACTCGGCGCTCTTCATATCGCTAGCAGCATATAGAATACTCTACAGCGACATACCAAAGAGATAGCCAGCCACAGAGCTAAGTTTCAACTCCACCAGACATCGCTCTAGATCTCAATGCGATATAGTTCTCCACAACTAGAAGCTACACCCTAAAAAGCATAAAGGATAAGTAGCCTGAGGAAGTTAAGCCCATAGTGAAGGAAGCTTTAAGAGCCGGAGAACCCTTTGTAATAGATGTTTTAACGGCAAAGGTAAGAGGTTATTGGGCTGGCGACTTTCTAAAGCTACACCCATGGCCTCTGCCCACCTCATTCTACTAAATTATTGATTTCTAAGATCCTTTTTGCATTTCTCCCAAAGAGGCTTTATATGCTACTCCTCTGTGTTCGAGCTGGGACCGCTGGCTTTACTTCCGCTAGTAGATGCTTTACTAGCTTCAAATCGATCAAAACACATCCCTATTGGACACCCTGCGATCTGGATGCTCTATGGCTTTCCAATCTCATCTACGCTTTATAGATCTCTGAGCTATATATCCTATTACGAATCCTGTTATAAGAATAGCTATGATAATAGCTATGATGAGGGAATCAGTATTAGGATTAGGAGCTGATATAGCCCTGGTAATTGTATCTCTTATAGTAACAGCTAGCGCGATATAGAGACTCCACTTGCTCGGGTTAAATTCGTTTGGATAGTCAATTATTTCTGCGTAGCCGTTTAATGCTAGCCAGAGGTTTATGTTGAGTAGGTGTGTGGAGTTGATAGGTAGATATGCTACTGCAACAACCCTTTTATATCGATCGTAGATATAAAGGTCATCTATATCGAGATAAATATTCTTTCCAGAAACTAGAGAGGTAAGGGCTTTCTTAGCCTCTTCACCCTCAGGAGTGCCAAGCTCCGGTGCATTGATATCTGCAAGCCTAACTCTTATCTCGGATCCGTTGAAAGATAGATATTTATCCTTATAAACAGCTAGAACCCTGAGATCCAGGGTATCTCCATCGATAACTCTAACCACAGCTCCATAGACCTCAACGCCATATAAAGGGTCTGCATGGGCTTCAAACCCCACCTGTAGATATTGGATCAGGAGCGCTACTAATATTAAAATAGAAATAGCTAGCCTCATATAAGGCCCCACACATCCTCAAATATAGCGGGGTTTATAAAGAGTTATTAGTTGAAAGCCCTTTACTTTCGAAGCGAATTTCTAGATCTAGTGTATTTATATTGGTAGCTCTATAGTGTGTGTATTTCCCGGAAACTCTGGATCGAGGTTATAGATTGCTAATGAGATGCCTGTGGAGGGCTTTTCAAGGCTTTGGGCTGGGTTTTAGCAATAGGGTTTTGATTTCAAAGGGTTTTAAGGGGATCTCTAGGGAGTTCCTGCCTGGGATTTGCTCTCCCTGGGGTCTTTCTAGTAGATCGCATTGGCATGTCTCGAAGGGGATCCAGAGATCTATTTTTGCCTTTATATCCCTCTCATATAGGTTGTATATTCTGAGCACATACCCCCCACCCTTTTCAGCCGCTTTCACACTCTCTATGATAGCTCCTCCGCCAGATAGCGATATATAGCTTGCCTGTGTATTTCTACCACCAGCTCTAACGATCCTCGGTGGGCTCCAAAGCTCATAGGCTATCCTGGGTAACTCACCATCTATATAGCCTCCCCTATGGGTGTAGATATAATATTTAACCTCGAACTCCTCCAACCCGCTATATGGATCTGGGAAGATAGGGGTTTTCGCAAGGGTTAGCCCCAACTCATCTCCCCTAGGGCTATACCCATGCCTGGTCATCGAGATCACTGAGAAGCCCTTAGAGCCATCTGATATATCCACCCATCTGAGGGCCGGAACCTCGAATTTAGCCGTATCCCAGCTATCCCTAGGCTTAGAGCTCCTTCTAATGGCTCCGAATGGTATCTCATAGAATATATCTTCGAAGCTGAATGAAGGCTTTAGCCAGGCTTTAAGCAGATACCCTCTTGAGATCCACTTTATATTAGACGAGATCTCAACAACCCTAGATTCCCTTGAAAGACAGATCCTCTGAGAGATCTCGGATCCCTTATAACTATAGCTGATCCTCCCACACGCTTTCAGAGATCCGCTATAGACTATAGAGGGCTCCCCAGTTGGTTTGAGAGCTACACCTGGATCCTCTATAGAGCTTCTCTCAACATCCCAAGCATCCCAGTCACCAGGCTTATCTATATGGGCTCTGAGGACATGGCTTATCTCAACACCGAGCTCTAGATCCTTAACCCTGATAGATCCATCCATGCCGATCGTAACCCTGAGCAAGCCGTTATCGAGGATATAGCCCTCCTCAACTCTATATGCCGTAACCCCGTCTCCACCTCTGGGAGGCTCTGAACCAGCTCTCTCAAGCACAACATATCCAGTAGCCGGGATCTCTACCTCAACGAGAACAGATCCCCCTAGATCCTGGTGTGTAGGCATAGATCCCCCGGCATATCTATATAACCCCCTGGGGAGCTCTATAATAGCCCTTCTAGACCATGGTAGGCTGTTGAAAACAGCTATATGGCCCTCATTACCCCCACCAGCTATGGCTACCATGGCTTTCTCAGAGATCTCGGAGCACGTTTTCAGAGCATCCTCCAACTCTCTATAGGCCTCTAAATAGGCATCGTAACTCGCAGATCCTGGGAGGACATCGTGGAACTCAGCCCTTAGAAGAGACTCCCAAGCATTTCTAAGCCGATCTCCAGGATATTCCGCGATCCCTGTGGAAGAAGCTATTGTACTCCAAAGCTCAGCTGTTCTGAGACACTCCTCAACCCTATATACTAGATCCTTGATCCTATGGTTAGTAGTGTATGTGCCCCTATGGATCTCTACATAGAGCTCTCCCCTCCATATTGGAGCCTTCTTCGAGGCCACCCTAATGAGATCTACATATTCCGCCTCCCCCACCCTATGTAGGATCCTGGGAAGCCTGGGCATCCTATTGATCCACTCTATTCTCTCCAGCATAATAATGCTAGGCCCTCCGCCACCATCTCCAACACCGAAGGCATGTACAGCCGGTGCAAGATCCTTCTGCCTATACTCATCCCATACCCTTTTAACCTCTTCCGAAGATAGGCTCCCATTATATGTTGTTATTATAACATGGACCGGGATTTTGCTCCCATCGATCCCCTCCCACAGGAAGAGATGATATGGAAATCTATTTGTATCGTTCCACATGATCTTGTGAGTGACAAACACCTCTATACCTGCGAGCCTCATGATCTGTGGAAGCTGTGCTGAGAAGCCAAATGTATCAGGTAGCCAGCCTATCCTAGAGATCCTCCCGAACCTCTCTAGGAAATATAGCTGGCCGTAGAGGAGATGCCTTGCAAGGGACTCACCTGTAACCAGGTTTGTATCGCTCTCACACCACATACCTCCAACAGGGATCCAAAGACCTTTTTTAACGAGCCCCTCAACCCATTTGAAGATCTCTTGGAAATCCTCTGCCCATCTATAATATTGGGCACTGCTCTGAACATACGAGAAGCTATATCCATCTCTCATAAGTCTCAACACATTTGCAAATGATCTCACAACCTTTCTCCTCGTCTCGCTATATGGCCATAGCCATGCCAGATCTATGTGGCAGTGGCCCAGAGCAACTATCTCTCCCTCCTTCGGATATCTCTTGACAAGCTCTTCCAACCCATCCACGAAGATCTTGTAGGCCTCATCTATAGCCCTATCCACATCCTGATCCCCGGGATCTGGGGTATTCCTTAGAAGCCCTCTTAAAACCCCTGGACCGTAGACGCTAGCTATATATCCCCTATCCCACCTGCTTGCCAAGGGTTCACCTAAATCCCTGAAGATCATCTCCACAGCAGCTATCTGTGCTATCCCCGGCACAGAGTCTATAGGTTCTAGAGCCTTCGACAGGATCTGGAGGATCTCATCCCCAACACTGCCTCCAAGGATTCTAGAGGCTCTCAGAGTCTCGAGCATACCCAGACCAAGGCTTATACCCCTCCAGTTCACCATGGATGCGAGGGAGTAGTTGAAGCTGAAGACCCATGGGCTCTCGCCAAAGAGAGCCCTGCTGGTCGCCTGGATCTCTATCTCGTGCTCGCCATGGGGTATGAATGTTACGCTGTGCCATGGATCTAAACCCTGGTGGATTTTCCCATCGATCTTTATTATCCCCCCACCGCTAATAGAGGCCTTAAAGATCCACCTATATCTAGGAGACTCCTCGAGATAAACCTTGGATGAGAAGATAAGCTCATCATCGGGCCTTGCTCTAAGCGATAGGGGGAGCTCTACCTCGACCCCTCTATTCACGAATAACCATCTATCGAGGCTCTTAACAGATTTAACACTTACACCTAATAGATCTAGGATCCTCCTGTGGATCTCGGACTGCCTATACTTCACAGGCATATATAGTACCACCATAGGCTATTCCATAGACCTATTAAAGCCCATTAGATAGCCGCCAAACATGACCCCGAAGAGAAGTTCTAGATATGCTAGAACCCTCTCCACACCCCCAGGCCCTAGACCCAAATGATACCCCGTTATGAAGAGTGCTAGGAAGACAATAGCTAGAACACCTATTGCAGAGGCGATAAACCTAGCATATCCCGTTAAAACCCTATAGCTTGCTATAGCTGCCGATGCTCCAAAGATAAATGCTATTGAGGCTGAAACCGTGTGTAGAACCCCATAGCTCTCGGGGAACAGGCCAACGCCGAGAGAGCCTATACCGGTAAAGAAGATCATTGTTTGGAATAGCCTATCCATCCCCCCTCTCCTAATAAATAGAGATCCAGAAATCAGAAGAGCTCCAAGGAGAATCGACGATGAATTAAATATAATGGAAGATGGCTGGTAAACAACACATAGCCCACCCCTACACGTAGCACCGAGATCACTTATATAGTTTCTCGAAATGCTATAGCCAGGATATAGAGAGCTAGCAACTATCATAGCTATAAGGAATTGAGAACATCCTAAAAAGATCAAGACGCCAGCTATATATAGATAGCTGGGATTAAGGCTATGATCAGGCTTCATGAATATGTCCCCAGAATATTCTAAAGCACACCTAATAAGCATTGAGACATACATGATCGATAGGATCTTATTTCCATCGATCATGCTGAAATAGCCCTTTCAAAGCCTAGACTATCCTTACTAAAGGATCAAGTCTATAAAAGCTTAAATTAACATAGCTATTAATTAATATTATGGGAAAACCCTCTGAGAGACCCGGATGGGTTGCTATGAAGAGGGGAGCCGGCGGGGTCTTGCAGCTTCTTTTAAGCTCCTGTAAGTGATGATCACAGCCGTGAGCTGATCGATGCTGAGCCGTGTTTAAGCTGATCAGATCTTTTATACAATAGAGCTTACCCCCTTAATACGAGGAGCCCCGCCTATTGTATAGTTAAAATATTTTATAAGATAATTAGTGCGGCCTTTTCAACCCTTAGTGGACGGATCTTCTATATTTGAATATTAAATTTTTAAAGCTTTTTATTAGCCTAGCTATTTATATCAGCTCTATAGTCTACTCCATCATGGATAATGGCTACGCCTTTGCTTCCTTCGAAATGCTTATGATCTTATCTGTGAGGTTTTCGGTGAATTCTCCGAAGAGGTTTATATCTTCTATATATGGTGTGTCTATGATCTCTAGAGGTGATATTAATCTTAGCACCTCACTTGTTGTTGGCCACCACCTTCTGTGTATAGATCCTTCAACGTCTAGAACCACTTTTAGTGCTTTCAGATATGTTAGGCCATCGTAGATAAGGATCTTGCCTGGTGAGACCGCTATTACAGCATCTATATTTTCGAGCCTTGCTAGTGGTGATGCTGAGTTGTTGAAGCTCTCAATAACCATTACCTGGTGCCTATTAGCTATAGCTCTATAGCATGTCTCTGAGGCAATATAGCCCTCCAGGATTAGGGGTTCGAGGGCTTCTGCATCGATCGCTATGGGTCTAGGATATACCTTTAAGGCTATATCCTCTACAACCCTTCTCACACCGCTTGGTATTCTCTCGAGCCTTCTATAGACTATGTAGTGGGCTGTGTTTATACCTCTTTCTATGCATATGCTTATACGGAGCATGATAGCTGACGAGATCATAGATGCCATTGCATCCTCATAGCTTCTGAGACTTCTAAGATAGTGTATGGGGTCTAGAGGTGCTAGGGCTATGTCGAGGGGGTTTATAGCCTCCAACGGATCCTCTGATCCAGAGGTTTTCTTAAGCACCACAGCATCCTCGCCTACTAGTATGTGATTCTCAATGCTATTCCTCACAGAAGCAGGCTGATACCATATGTTATGCCCTGCAACAGGCTTCGCAACGCCAACCCTATATCCCCTCGAAACAAGCTCACTTATAAGGGCCCTTGCAACAGTGGTTTTCCCAGCATCATGCGTTATAAGCCCTACAACCAATATCCTCAGAGTAGGCTCCCCAGCATTCCAAAATATTGTTTGAGAAATATATCTCTTATATATGCTCCCACCTCCACACCTTGATCCTCTAACCTCATCTCAACATCCTTTTTATAAACTATATAGGTCTCGGTCT
>JAVVGG010000071.1:0-8100 GCA_032249275.1 Desulfurococcales archaeon | reverse complement strand
AGCCTATCCTTATCCACCCCCTATGTGTTCTAACCTCTATAGCTCCTTCCCTCAACCTCTAATCCTGCGAATCAGAGTAGATCAATGTTATGCTCCTTATCTCAGGCCTAGCTATACAGGCTTGGCTCTTTATATTCTATGCAGCCAATAATACTATGTGGATCTTATGAGGGCAGTAATAATGACGGGCTATGGAGGGTACGATGTTTTAGTTGAGAGGGATGTTGAGATCCCCAGGGTATCTCGTGGAGAGGTTCTTATAAGGGTTAGGGGATGTGGTGTATGTTATAGGGACACGATAGTCAGGAGGGGGCAGATGAGGGCTAGGATACCTGTGATACCTGGTCACGAGGTTTCTGGCGAGGTTGTGGAGGTGGGTGAGGGTGTTTCAGGGTTTGAGAAGGGTGATCTTGTTGCTTCTCTCATATATACATATGATCCCAGCGATCCGAGCTGCTCTAGTGGGAGGGAGAATATATGTAGATCTAGATCCTCTATTGGTGAGGATAGAGATGGATGTTATGCGGAATATATATCGCTCCCCTACTGGATCCTTGTAAAGATCGGTTCATCTGGGGAGACCCCTCCGGAGGGTTATAGCATAGCTGCATGTGTCATAGGCACAGCTATAAGGGCTCTCAAAACCATTGGGGGTATTTCGAGGGGAGATAGGGTTCTGATCACAGGTGCGGGAGGAGGGGTGGGGATCCACGCTGTCCAGGTTGCAAGGGCTCTCGGTGCCTATGTTATTGCAGCAACCAGAAGTGATGAGAAGGCAAAGATCGTTGGAAAGGCGGGAGCGGATAAAGTTATCGTATATAGAGAGGGCTTTGCGGAAGAGGTTAGAAAGCTAACAGACGGGGAGGGGGTTGACTATGTGTTGGAGACGGTTGGAGGCCCTACGTTAGATCAGTCTCTAAGATCTGTTAAAAGGGGTGGAAGGATTATTCTAATAGGCAACGTCGATCCAGCACCTCAGAGGATAACCCTGGGCCTCGTGATCCTCAGAGAACTAGATATACATGGTGTTCTAAACTCAACCTTAAGAGAGCTAAGGGAGGCGATCGAAATGCTTAGAAGAGGAGATGTAAAACCCATAATAAACACTATACCCCTAAGCGAGGTCGAAGTGAGAAAAGCCCATGAAAACCTTGAAACAGGATCCTCGATAGGTAGATATGTTATAAAACCATGATCGTCTCCCAGCAATAGGGACACGGCTTCCAGCTGTATGGATGAAAAACCTAATTAGGGGTAAATCTATAAATAGATTGGGAAAAGCCGCCGTAGCTCAGCTGGCAGAGCGCCGGCCTCGTACGGCTCCTAGACCGGGGTCGAAGAAAGCCGGTGGTCGCGGGTTCAAATCCCGCCGGCGGCTCTGGCTCTATAGGCTCTTGCATTCTCTTCATCTTTATTTAGTCTATCTGCCCTAGAGGTTATTGATTTAGGGAGCAGGGCTGCGTAAAGCTTATAAGCATCTTCTGAAAAGGTTATGTGAGGGTTTTGAAATGCGCCAATGGATCTGAATAGTAAGAGGTTCGGCATATATATACCCCTAGGATATCCAGATCCCCATAGGTTTCAGGAGTTTGTCGGTATTACAAGTAAATATATAGATCTTATCGAAATAGGCATCCCAACCGAGAAACCATTATATGATGGTCCAGCTATAAAGAGGGCTCATAGAGAGATTATAGGAAAGGGTCTTCACAGAATATCTATTAGCGAGTATGGATTGCTCAGCAATATCAAGTGCGATAAGGTGGCCCTGGCATACTACTCAGATGTTAGAGGTGTTTTAAAGAGGTTTGTAAGCGATATATCGGATCTAGGGTTTAAATGTCTCTTAACCCCAGATCTTTTGATAGAATATCCAGAGGATCTAGAGGTATATCTCAAGGTATTAACTGATCATGGTTTGAAACCCTGCTTCTTTATATCGACTAAATTCCCCTATGCCCTTGTTAAATCTCTCCTCAACTATGAGCCATATATGGTCTACCTAGGTCTCCAAGCGTCTACAGGAACTAACCTCCCGATCCAGGTGTTGAGGAACATTGCTATTGCTAAGAGCTTGTTAGAGGGAAGGGCTCCCCTAGCTGTTGGATTCGGTATAAATAGTGTTGAAAGGTTGGTAGCGATCCTAGCTGGAGGTGCTGACATAGCGATAGTGGGTACCGAGGTGGTGAAGAGAATATCGAGGGATGTTGATGAGGCTCTCAGCTTCGTCGTAGATGTATATAGTGTTCTCAGGGGTGGGTTTGATGGGTAGTCACCATATTCCTAGGTTTTGGTATAACATAGCACCAGATCTTCCAAGGCCTATTCCACCACCTATAGATCCCATTGAATCTGAGTACTCTCTGATCGATAGGTTAAAGGAGATCCTGCCCCACGCACTTATAGATCAAGAATTTTCGTTTGAGAGATATATAGAGATACCAGAGGAGATTAGAGATGTATATGCTAAGATAGGGAGACCAACACCTCTTAAAAGGGCTGAGAATCTTGAGAAGATCCTTGGGACGCCTGCTAAGATCTACTATAAGTTCGAGGGAGCCCTTCCCAGCGGTAGTCATAAGCTAAACACAGCTGTGGCCCAGGTTTACTATGCATATAGAGAGGGATATAGGGAGGTGGTTACAGAAACAGGTGCTGGGCAGTGGGGTCTAGCTGTGTCGATTGCATCTAGGTTAGTGGGTGTTAAGGCCTATATATTCATGACTAGATCTAGCTATACTTCTAAGAAGAAGAGACTCAACCTCATGCTTGAGAATGGCGCTGATGTATATCCAAGCCCGTCCACTATTACAAAGACCGGAAAATCTGTTCTCGAGGCTGATAGAGATCATCCTGGGAGTCTTGGGATAGCTATTAGCGAGGCTGTTGAGCATGTGCTAAGCGATCCAAGCTCTAGGAGGTATATACCTGGTAGTGTTATGGAATATGTATTGATCCACCAGACTGTTATTGGTTTAGAGGCTATGGATCAGATGAAGAGCTTAGGAGAAGATCCAGATGTGTTGGTGGCATGCGTAGGAGGAGGATCCAATCTAGCTGGGCTTGTATACCCATTCTACGGTGATGCATCTAGAAGGGGTGAGAAGCCCCCCAGAATAATAGCTGCGGAGAGCAGCCTTGTCCCAAAGATGACCAGGGGCGTCTACAGATATGAGCACCCAGATAGCATGGGTATACTTCCAATGATAAAGATGTACACGCTTGGAAGGGATTTCATACCACCATCGATAAGGGCTGCTGGGCTTAGATACCATGGGGTTGCATCAAGCATATCTATACTGCTTAGAGAGGGTTTGATAGAGCCTAGAGCATATTCCCCCGAGGATGCTAGGGAAGCTGGGATCTTGTTCTACAGAGCCGAGGGTATATTACCAGCACCTGAGAGTGCCCATGCAGTAGCAGCTGTGATCCAGGAAGCTGTCGAGGCTAGGAGGAGGAATAGAAGGATCACTATATTAATGAACCTCAGCGGCCACGGCCTCTACGATGAGGACTTCTACGGGGGATATAGATGGCTAGCCTGATCTCCAAGCTTGCTGAGAGGAAGAGTCTTACAGAGGAGGAGGCCTATAGAGCTTGCATTGAAATGCTCAGCGGATCTATGGATCCTGTTGAGGTCTCAGCAATACTAATGGGTATGAGGGTAAAAGGAGAAGATCCTGACGAGATCAGGGGATTTCTAAAGGCTCTAAGAGAGAATGCTGTTAAAGTGAGATCCAGGGGGGCTTTGGATATAGTAGGCACAGGGGGAGACGGGCTCAACACAATTAACGCCTCTACGTTGGCATCCATAGTAGTGTCATCCATAGGGGTACCGGTTGCTAAACATGGTAACAGGGGGTTCTCAAGCATATTCGGCTCAGCAGATCTCATGGAGGCGCTTGGATATCCAATAGAACACGGTGCTGAGGTAGCTGAGGAGATGATAGAGAAAGAGGGCTTCGCATATCTCTATGCACCTATATATCATAGAGCCCTCAAAATAGTCTCCCCTGTGAGGAAGAAGCTGGGGATAAGAACTGTTTTCAACTTAGCAGCCCCTCTAGCAAATCCAGCAACACCATCGATCCAGATTATTGGGGCTCCGAGCATCGAGATAGCTAGGAAGCTAGAGGGGGCTATCAAGGGGCTGGGTCTCAAGAGATATGCGGTAGTAACGGGTTATCCAGGTATGGATGAGGTTTCGCCCAGCGGTGCTAGCTATATAATGCTTGGAATGGAGGGGTATAAAGAGCTATCTATAGCGCCTAGAGATCTAGGGTTACAGGAGATCCCTGTTAAGGAGATATCAGGCGGAACCAGGGAGGAGATCTATGAGAAGGGGGTTAGAGGGCTTAGAGGCGAGGATAGATCCTCAGCTATATTTATAGCGTTAAATGCAGGGATCGCCCTTTATGTAGCTGGAGAGGTTGGGTCTATTGTGGAGGGCTTCGAAAGATCTTTAAAGGAGATCTTTGAGGGGAGGGCTTGGAAGAAGCTAGAATCCATTGTGAATACAGCTAGGAGGCTGGTTGGGGGTTGGCAGGAGTTAAGATCTGTGGTGTGACTAACATAGAGGATGCCATGCTTGCAGAGGATGCTGGTGCTATGTACGTTGGCATGGTGATCTCAGAGGGATTCCTAAGATCCGTGAGCGTGGATCTTATAAGGGATGTTGCATCCATACTATCTAGATCAAAGCTTGTTGTGGTTGCCGCAGATAGGGATGCTCTGAAGAAAGCAGTTGGATCTGGGCTAGATGTTATTATTCAACTCCATCTCGAGGATCTATCGGTAGAAGATATCGAGGAGGCTTCCAGGAGAGGCTATAGAGTGATCCCAACCGTGATATCTAGGGATTCCCCAAACATTTATATTGATCAGAAGATATCTTTGATAAGAGGGTTTTCAAAATATGTTGAATATACATTGATAGATATTCCAAAAGGTAGGCTACAGCGCCAGGCTATAGCTGGTTCCAAGGATCTACCTGTTGAGCTATATAGATATGGATGTTCCAGGTATAGACCATGTGGAGTTGCGGGAGGAATAACTCCTGAGAATGTTATAAGTCTTAAGCATGTAGCTCCAAATGTGATAGATGTTAGCAGTGGTGTTGAATCATCCCCAGGCAAGAAGGATCCTATGAAGGTTAGGAAGCTTGTGGAGGTGGCTAGAGATCTATAGAGTGGATTTAGAGCCTATAGATATCTATAGGTATGTGAAGCCCTTCCTGGGAGGAGAATCGTATGGATTCATCTACTACTCAGGGATCTATGATAAAGGCTGTGGCAAAGTAGTCGCTGCCCTCGAACCACTCATCGAGTATACCCTATACAGCGGTGGAAAGGTCGTGGTTGAGGGTGGAGACTCTAAAGATATATCTGTTTCTGGAGATCCATTTATAGATCTTAGAAAGCTTTTGGAGTACACATATAGACTTGGAAGAGGCATCCCCGTGCTTGGCTTCATCTCATATGAGGCACTCATATACTCGGAGGAAAGCCTTTCAAATGCGATCCCGATAGGTGTGTATCCCCTTGCAAGCTTCACAATTCCTAGGGCATATGCAACTATAGATCTATGTAGTGGTGAAGCAGATCTCAGATCTCTCTTCGGAAAGGGTATAAAGATCTATGGTGAGAAGGAGATAGAGAGACCTGCAGATTTTGGTACAGAGCTCATCGAGATATCCCATGATAGAAAGAGCTTCGAGGATCTAGTGATTAGGGCTAAGGAGAGAATCTACGATGGAGAGGTCTTTCAGATAGTATTATCCAGGTATAAGGTTTATAGCTATAGAGGCTCCCCCCTAGATCTGTTTGTAAGAATCCTCAGGGAGATCAAGGGTAACCCATATATCTATATATATAGAACAGGTGATCTCACGATCGTTGGGGCGAGTCCAGAGCCTCTCATAATAGCTAGGGGGAGGATTATAGAGACATTCCCAGTAGCTGGTACCAGGAGGAGGGTTTCTGGAAGAGAGAGTGAGATCTATAGAAGACTTATTTCGAACGAGAAGGAAAGGGCTGAGCATATGATGCTTGTAGACCTTGCCAGAAATGATCTAGGCAGGGTTGCTATTCCAGGGAGTGTTAGGGTTGTGAAGCTGATGTTCCCACAGATCCTACCCAATGTGGTGCACCTCGTTAGCAGGGTCAGAGGGATGCTTAAAGACTTCAGCGACTCTTTCGAAGCCCTTAGATCCCTCTTCCCTGCGGGCACTGTCACAGGGGCGCCTAAGCATAGGGCTATGAAGCTCATAGCAGAGTTCGAGGGATCTGCTAGAGAGGCCTATGCTGGGGTCATAGGATTTGCTATGGATCGCTATGTGAATTTTGCAATAACAATTAGATCAGCTTTTATGATGGGTGATAAGCTTAGGATCCAGGCAGGTGCTGGGATAGTAAGCGATTCTAAGCCTGGAGATGAATATATTGAGACGGAGAATAAGATGGCTATTATAGAGAGGGTGGTCATATGATCCTAATTATCGATAACTATGATAGCTTTGTATACAACATATACCAGATCCTTAAGAGCATATATGAGAAAGAAGTGGTGGTTATTAGAAATGATAAAGCTTCCCCCGAGCATGTCTCCAAGCTAGATCCAGATGCTATAATAATATCTCCGGGGCCCGGAAATCCAGAGAAGATCGAGGATATAGGCTATAGCAGAGCTGTGGTCGAGGAGTTCAAGGAGGAGAAGCCGATACTTGGCATATGCCTTGGCCACCAAGTTATAGGGCTTGCCATAGGTGCTAAGGTAAGGAAAGCAAGATCCATATTCCATGGGAAAGTAAGCCTGGTGAGACACTTCGGAGGGCCTCTATACAAAGAGATCCCCGAGGTGTTCAAGGCCATGAGGTATCATAGCTATGTAATATACGACCCTCCCGAGGACCTTGTTGTGGATGCTATCAGCCTAGATGATGGAGAGATCATGGGTATCCACCACAGATCATATCCTCTAATAGGCGTTCAATACCACCCCGAGAGCGTTGGAACAGAACTTGGGAGGAAGATTCTAAAGGCGTTTATAGAGATAGCGAGGAGATAACCTTGGAAGACTTTCTAAGCACTATAAGGGATATTTGGAGGAGCAAAGCTATTCTAGCGGTAGATAGTGAGATGGGATGTATTGAAGCCACAGCATATCCAGCCAGTTTTGGGGACCTTGCATCATCGATAACGAGGTGGAGGAGGGAAAGGGGGGTAGCTATTATAGCTGAGTATAAGAGGGCCTCGCCCCTTGGTATTATAAACATGTGGCAGGATCTAAGGGATTATTTCTACCAGCTAGGCGATCTCGTGGCAGGCTTTTCCGTGATAGTTGAGAGGGAGTGGTTCATGGGATCCCCTAAATATATATGTATGCTTAGAGGATTGGGATATAGAGGCCCTATACTAGCGAAAGGCTTTATATTCTATGAGAAGCAGATAGATCTATATAGGTCCTGTGGAGCAACATCGATACTCCTAATATCAGAAGCCCTAGAGATTGAGAAACTATCTGCTTTATATCAATACTCAGAGAAGATAGGTCTAGAACCGGTTGTCGAGATCAACAGCTTCGAAGAGCTTGAAAAGATCATGAGGAAGATCTCTGTAAAGATCCTGGGCATCAACTCTAGAAACCTCAGAACCCTAGAGATTAGCCGAGAGCAAATGCTGAATATTGTGAAAAAGGCTAGAAGAGAATATCCAGATCTCATCATCATAGCTGAGAGTGGTATGAAAAGCACTAAAGACATCGTTGAAGCTATAGAAGCTGGGGCCGATGCGTGTTTAATAGGAACAAGCCTAATGAAAAACCCCAATAGAAGCTCAATGCTAAAGGAACTATATACAATGTTGAACCTCTCCCATCCTGGAACATGAAGATCCCTTCCAAGGTTTGAATGCGATCAAGAGCTTCTAACCTATATATTTCGAAGATCGGGCCTGGCTAGGAAGGGCCGATGTTATAAGCCAGCTTATAGAAACTCCTTAGATAGACTGGAAGCCATTCACAATAACAATAACTTGAAGTCTCGCTCTTTTAGGGCGGGGCTAAATTTATAAGCTTAGCTGGGATGCCACGTGCGGTTGGGTT
>JAVVGG010000070.1:0-8157 GCA_032249275.1 Desulfurococcales archaeon | reverse complement strand
CCTCTATCTACGCATGTATAGACCATCCAATCTACAACCCGCATTTCAATAGTATCAAAAGGTATAAAAACTAACAATCTATTCTCCGAAGGCCCTTTCGATCCCGCTTGTCCCCCGATGATCATTGATTATCACTGATATTTATTTGTTTTGGATTACTTTGCTTCTTGATCCACAGGGATGTTATAACATCCCTGCGATCATCGGGGGTTTCCACCTCCCCCAAAGGGAGCCCAGCGGAAAGGGGCTCCCATCTAGGTCTAAGATTAAAACCCAGCTCTTCTGGGCATAGCCCTCATAAAGGGCTTCGAGGGCTTTAAAATAGATATTCATCAAGGCAACTACTTTTCTCTATATTGTCTCTCACCTCCTTTGCTACAGACACCTATCCTATCCTCCCCATATTCTATTGTTGCCTTGCGTATCGGGCAGATCTTAGATGTATCCCTGGAATCCACCATCAATACCGGCACTCCGTATTCCTTTGCCTTATCTATTATTGTGTTAAGCTCTCCCTTCAAAGTACTCTGATATATCCTGTGCCTTAATTGCTTATTCTTATACTGCTGATCATAACCTTTATATCATCCCCAGAGATTCTCTCAATAACTATTACTCCTCTCATCCTCATGGCGTCCCTGACTATAAGGCTTGCTGTCTTCATCCTATAATCCCTCTTCTTCTTTCTCTCCTTAAGCTTTTTCATAGCCTTCCTAGCTTTTTTGCCACTGGATCCGTTTCTCCTCTGAATACACTTCTTCCTATAGCTATAGCCCAGTGTTGTCTCTGCAAGGTCTGTCTTGAGGATTGCTGCGAATGCCTCGTATAGAGTTGCTACTGAGTTCTCATTAACATCGACAGGCTTAACAGCCTTCTCTGGGCTGTAGATCTCAACCTCTTTTTCGAGGGATAGGTGGAAAATCACCCTTCTATTCCTTCTATTAAGCTTAATCTTAGCATGGGATGTTGGCTTAAAGCCTCTTACTAGAAGCTTGTAGAACTCCTTAGAAGGCTCTAGATCTATGTGCACCCAACCCCTTCCAAGCCCTAAGAGAGGAGATCGAAGAAAGGCTTAGCGATAACTAGAGAACCGTTAGACCGAGGCTGCTGCCATCTGAGAGTGAGCATGAAAGCCTCATAGGTATTGGTTTGACCTGTGCCTACTTTTTAACAAGATCATCGGTCTCTACACTAACGGCTGGAGGTGATACTATTTCTTTTACAGGAACTGCTAATATCTTCTCCTCAATCTTGTAGAAGCCGATCCTTCTGGTTCCTATCTGAAAGTAAGCATAGTAGATCTTCTCTGTGAGATCTCTCATGCCTATAATACCATAGGGCCTCTCACCCTTCATAACAGATAGTTTGGATATTCCATTCCTTATCATTGTTATCCTAGCCCTCGCAACAGGCTCTTCAGCATCTATAGTTGCTACTGGGGTGCTCATTATATTAGAAACCCTCTCCCTAGGCAGGAGATCCCTGTCTATGAGGTATCTTATAATATCCTCCCTCATCACAAACCCCACAGCATATCTACCCTCATCTATAAATCTATAAAAGGAACCCTCTAACCCTAAGGAGAAAGATCTTCGCTATGACCTCATTAACATCATCGCTATAGCTAACAGAATACGGGGATACATAATACTAGAAACCCTAGCCTTAGGCCCAACTCTTCTCTCAAGAAGCTCTCTATAGCTACAACCCCAACCAGCCTTCTATTACCGCTAACCATAGGTAGAATCTAAAGACATAGCGGGATCCAAAATCTATAAAACCCTCAATAGCCTCAAAAACCGTTGGATAGCTTAAGGATGCAAAATGATCAGGAGGCTTTGATAGACCTCATTATGTGATAGGCCTTGACAGACATAGCCTCATATATAATGTTAGCAGCCAGAAGACTTGTAATCCCTGAGTGATCCAGAGGAGGGCTAACCTCAACAACATCGAAGCCCCTAAGCTCTATCCCAGATCTAGCAAGGGATCTAATAATACCTATTATCTCTCTGGAGGTAAAGCCCCCAACCTCCCTAGTCCCAGTACCAGGCGCAAAGGCGGGGTCTATAACATCTATATCAAGCGATATATACACATCACCGCTAACCTTATTTAGATTCTCCACAAGCCAATCGATCCCATTGCGATCTATATCCTCCATATATATTATTTGAATCGGAACCCCCGATGTGCTTGGATATTCGAGATCCTCTATGCTATATAAGGAACCTCTTATACCAATCTGTAGAACTCCTCTTACAAGTTTCTCCTCAATAGCTCTTCTAACCCATGTTCCATGAGTATATCTCTCATCCCCCCAATATTTATCCCAATAATCTAGATGACTATCAAAATGTATTAATAAAGGCTTATATCTTGATAAGCCTCTGAGTATACCAAGAGTTATGCTATGATCTCCTCCTGCTACAAATGGTGTTATCCCTCGCTTACCTATCTCATTTATTGAATCTTCTATGACGTCAAGAGACTTCTTAATATTTGTGGGTATAACATCTATGTCTCCATAATCTATAGCTTTAAGGATCCTAAAAGGATACACATTGAGGGCTCTATTATATGGTCTTAGAACTCTTGACTCAACTCTAATATATGTCGGACCTAATCTAGCTCCACTATAATAAGTAACTCCTCCGTCAAAGGGGACACCTATAAAGAGCCCTAATGGATTTATACTATCCAGCTCCTTAAAGAAAGGAAGTCTAGCAAAGCTAGCGATCTGACTAAATCTAGGCGATACCATAGCGTCTAAAGGCTCTCCAGGCTTTGTAATCATTAGCATCCCTCTATATGCTAATATTCAGAGAAACTTTTAAGATTTCTATGTAGTGCGAAGCTCTCTTACTAGATCTTTATAAATTTATTTTGGCTGAGTTGTTAAGATACACCATAACCTAAAAAGTATCACAATATATTCACATAAAGATGTGTTCTTAATTTAATATGGACAGCGAATATACTTAATAATTAAATTATTATAAGTATAAGTGTTTAATTATTTATTATTTTATAAGCTTATAAGCTCTTGATGTTAATATATTGTGATGGGTGATCTCTGTGGTTAGGGGTTTCTCAGCGGTTCAGGCTGTGGTGTATGTTGTTCTAGTAGTTATTGGGATAGCGATTGGCTATGCAATTTGGGGCTCCGCAGCACAGCAACCTGCAAGGGTTCAAACACTAACACTAACAATCCCAGGAGCAGCTACAATGCAAACAATAACAGTACAAGCACCAGGACTTAGAGGAGAAATACTAATAGGAGCACTAATACCCCTAAGTGGAGAATTATCAAGTTACGGCTCTCAGGTTAAAGTAGCCGATGAGATGGCTATAAATGATCTTAATAGCTATGTTAAAATACTCGGGCTTCCTATAACATTCAAACTTCTAATAGAAGATACTGCAACAGATCCGCAGACAGCCCTTGCGAAACTTCAAGCACTCTACGCCAGAGGAGTTAGGGCTGTTGTTGGACCCGATACTAGTGCTGAACTCAGAAATTTAAAAAGCTATGCTGAGGGCAATAAAATAGTAATTTGTAGCCCTTATTCAATAGCCTCAGATCTTGCAATACCGGATTATATATTTAGACTTACTCCAACAGATAGAGATGAAGGAAAAGCCATAGCAAGACTTGTATATGATTATGGAATAAAGTATTTATATATATTATATAGAAATGATGCCTGGGGTTTAAGTCTTTCTGGTATGGCATCTACTAGGTTTAAAGAGCTGGGAGGCATGGTCTTAGGAAGCATAGGTTATGATCCTAAAAAGAGCGATTTTTCGGCAGAATTAAGTGCTATGATAGCAACTGTCAGGGAAAGCATTAATAAATATGGAGCTTCAAAAGTAGGTGTTCTTTTGCTTAGCTTCGAGGAAGGAGGAACTATAGTAGCTCAAGCATCAGCCTATCCAGAACTTATGAGTATTACGTGGTTCGGAAGCGATGGTACAGCTTTAAATTCAAAGGTAATCGAAGTGGCAGGTCCTTATCTTGTAAAGATAAAGTTCTTTTCAACAATATTTGCACCTGCTGAGAGTCCTAAGTTCACTGATTTCGTTAATAGGTTTAAGGCAAAAACTGGAGAAACACCTGTTGCAGATGCTGTTAATGCCTATGACTGTGTGTGGCTGCTGGGGTTAGCAATAATCCAGGCTGGGAAATACGATGGGGAGGCTATAAGAAACACTCTGCCAGCTGTTGCTAAAACATACTTTGGAGCATCTGGTTGGACGCTTTTAGATGAGAATGGAGATAGAGCCAGTGGTAACTATGATGTGTGGGCAGTTGTCATCAAGGATGGCAAACCAATATGGGAGAGGGTTGCCCTAGTAGATACAGGAACAGATAGCGTCAAATGGTTCAGACGTATATAAAATCTCTACTAGATCTAATAGCTAACACTTTATTTTATATCGAACTAAATTCAGCTATTTAATTTTTACTTTCGTAACAATTTATACAATAGAATGAGATAACATACTTCACCGCTCTATGTACACAGGTCCCCTCATCCATATAGCCTTATGAGCTGCAAAATATAAAAATAATAGCTCATAAGTTTAAAAGTCTCTATAATTGAAGAATAGAAACGCCAAAATAGCCTCCTTCAGGGCGGGGAGGAGGTCAGGGATCATAAGAAGCAGCATAAGGTAACTACGGCCTCTAGCTCTTCCTGGCTAGTGCCTCTACTAGCCTTGCTATGATCAGGTCTCTCAGGCTATCCATGCTTGCCCTTATCTGCTTCACATCAGCTTCTAGGCCCTCGACCCTCCTCTCAAGGGCTTCTATCCTCTTCTCCAACGCCTCCATCCTTGTTTTTAGGCTTTCCTCGAGGCTTGCCATTCTCTTCTCTATGGATTCCATTCTGGCCTCTAGAGTCCTCCTGGAAGCCTCCATAAGTAGGAAGCCTACTTCCCAGTCGCTCAGCCTCTCACCCCTAACAGCCTTATCAACGATCTTCCTAGCATACTCCGCAAGGATAGATGCTATGACATCCACACCTATAGAGGCCACATGCTCAGCCATGAACCATCAAAAGATAATCACCCCAGCAACATATAAATACACCTCTGTATAACCTTGAGCCGTAAGGTTACCTCGATCTCCATGATTTTATATAACCTTATCTCCATATTTTTACTTAGGGTTAGAAATGTCTAGATCTTGGGATCTTGGTTTGGACTATAGGCAGGTCTATAGGATGATCTTAGCTAAGGTTAAGGAGCATATTAGCAGGAGGGCTTTCGCATCGTATTGCTATGCCTGCGTGCTTTTGATCCAGCTTAGGAATGGGTCGAGGGTTAGCGAGGCTGTCGATGCTGCTATAAAGTTCGCAGATCAGAGGTCTAGCGAGGTGTATGTGAGGGTTAGGAAGAGGAGGGATGGATATGAGAGGTTGATGGTATTGCCTGAGGAGCTCAAGATCCAGGACATAGCTGTGTGTAGAGAAATACTATCGAGGGGAAACGCTATCCTCAGGGTTAAGGTCTATGCAAAGAAGATCCTCAGGATAAACACCCACAGCCTGAGATACGCTAGGATAACCCACATGCTGAGAAACAACATAAGCCCAAGCATAGTCGCAAAGATAACAGGGCACAAGAAGCATTCCTGGCCTTGGACTATATACTAACATACACACAGATAAAAACAGCAGAAGAAGCCCTGAGAAACATAAAGTAACAAGGAGAGGAAAACAACCTTCTTCCCGCCCTAAGAGGCGAGGCTTTCAGTTGTAACATTTTATTAGCTCATCTAATTATTGGGGCTTGTTTTGAGGGGTGATGCTTCTCTCTTTAGTGCGATTGTAATTGCCATGGTTTTTATAATAGCTATATCTACGATCTATTATTATCTAGCTGGGCTTAACGCCTATCAGAGTAGGCTTTTCACGTCTCTATCCTCTATAGCGTCTGGGCTGAATGCCAATGTATGGTTTGTGCCTGGTGGCTCGACTATAAATGTTTATTCTGATAGATCTCTCGGGGTGCTCGGTGTCATTGTCTATACATCCTCAGGGGTTTCATACCTAAACACATCCACCGGAGGCGGTGCGATAACATATATATCCCCCTCAAACCCTCTAGATATATCTACCATATTGCCTAGCAACATTATCAGCTCAATTTTAGGTGGCGAGGCTTATTTAGGTGTATTAATGAGCAATGGTATTCTCTACACATATAGATATATAAACTCGGGTACGAATTCCGCAAATAGCACACCAGACTACGCCTCATGGGATCCTCTGCAACTCAGGGCTTACCTTCTCAACTTACTCTCACAGGGGATGTTTGAGGAGCTGGTTTCGATCCTAGGGTCTATCGACTACACAGCAGACCCGATCGGAACCAATTACCGTGTGCTCGGAGTGAGCTTCAGAACCTATATAACGGGCGACTATGGATCCATAACCCAGATCCTTGTTGTAAGGAATATATCCTCAGCAACTATACATATGGCGGAAAGCTATAGATGCTTCACAGCACAGTATCCCGACGGATCCCACGTGCCCTGGAAAGGGTCTCAGGTATGCGGAGGATCCTCAATAATTGTGGTTTCAGCAACTGCGAGAGACGTCATAGTCTCTGCAGACGCCTGGGAACCCCCTCTAATTATTAATGGATACTGGGCGGTCTATGACACGAAGAGGATCCAGCCCCTAGCATCTGGTGGATGGGATGGGTGGGGCAGGATGCCCTCAATAGGATCCATAGATCCCTCAAGATGGCTTGTAGGGGGCTCCGGAGGCAATGCCACCACACTTGTTTGCTCCGGAGGCGGTGGTTATGCTGCGTGTTTTAGCGGTGGAGGTGAAGTGGGTGGCTGGGCTGGAGGGGGAACTTCAATAGTTGCCAGCTTCACCGATCACATGGATCTGCTGAGAAGGGTTCTCAGATACGCCATAGATCTCTGGATCCTGAGGGCTGTAGGAGGCTATGAGGACTTCCCCTTCGCCCCCCGGAGACCTGAGTGGTTCTCCACAGCAACAGTTTTCAGGCTAACCCCCAGCGTCTCTGGGACATGGGGATTCGCAATAGATTCAGACGACGCCTCTGATGTCGTCATAGTCCCTGCGAGCAGTGTTAGCGATCCCAACAACATATATGGAACAGAGGGTGGGAGGGTTGTTGTTACTAGCTGGTACGGATATCACCCCACATCTAGATCCAGCTCACACCAGGGGTTCATCAATCTTAGTGCGGGCACAGACTACTATGTAGTCGTTAGACAGGTTCAGGGAGGTTGGGGCAGGGCTGTGGGGCTCTACGTAAGACCTCCAGGAACTTCTCAATGGATCCCTATGGATCGCTTCGGCATCTACAACCTCTCCAGCTATGGCTATGCAAGCACATCGCAGATCTATATGAGAGCATGGACATCCAGCACAGTTCCTAGAAACATAACGGAGATGGACAGCCTCTTCAACAGCTTCAGAACCCAAGCACCTTTTTGGTCTGGGAATCTCAGATCTATATGGCTAGCCGGTGGAGGGGTCGAGCTCCAGCTAAGGTTCAACCCAACCTCGTCCCCATTCCCAGAGCCCATAGGAGGACCGTCAGGAGGACTGGGAGGGCTATCTAGAGGAGGGTATCCTGTTAATCCACCTATGTTAGCAGCCGTAGGAGGCTCAGGAGGTGGGGGAGGGGGTCTAGCCCTGATCTTCACCAGCTATGTCTCGGGCTTCCTAACCGCCACAGCACGAGGAGGCTTAGGAGGCGCAGGGTCTACTAGCGTAGATGCTCCAGGTGCACTTGGCGCTCTAACAAATGTGAAAGCTGCATGGACTCCAGGTTCGGGGGGAGCGGGGGGCATTGCAATAGTGATCTATGGAAACTCTCTGGGAGCTAGAATTACTGCTGATGCTAGTGGATCCCCTGACGGAGCATCGATTGTATATAAACTCCCAACCTCTCAATAACCTTTCAATTCTATAGTAGATCATCTGATCCACGTGGTCTCTTTTTGATCTTGTCCAGTTCTATAGTAGATCAGCTTTGTTTACTATTATTTATGTTTTGGGGGTATTTAAGTGAAGATCTGGCTTTTGATCCTTGTTTTTGATGGCTGCAATGCTTATTAGCACCAAAATCTTTTTGATCTAGATTGTTCTTGGATCTTAATGGATG
>JAVVGG010000069.1:0-8161 GCA_032249275.1 Desulfurococcales archaeon | reverse complement strand
CAGGATCAAGCGGAGTCGCGGCCGCAAGGCGTGGCCGCGGGGGATCCTGGTGTGGAGTGTTATGCGGGTTGGAGGTGCCTCTGTCGGATCCGAGCCTCTCGGGGTTAGCTCCCCGGGGCTTCGGACCCCCATTGATAAATGTTAATATGTCCCCGCGATTGGAGGCCGGTATCTCATCCAGGGATGTTACATCCCCGTCAACCCGAGCCGCCGCCGGGTATCGCGGGGAGGGGAGAGCCCATTATATTTAGTGGTTTCTGAAGCTTATAACTGTTTCCCCGAGGATCCTGAGGTGTTAAGAGGGTAGGTAGTATTTATTTTCTTATATTTAAAACCCATCCATAATTCTCTGGGAAGCGGGGTTTAGAAATGTATATAAAAAACCTAGAGGAGCTATCGAGAAGCAAGGTGCATAGAGATGTGGTTGAGGTGTTGGAGGAAGGGTTAAAAGCCATAGATCCTGAGATATCTTTACCCAAAATAGTGAGGATTGAGGATAACTCAATATATATAGCAAATTATAAAATCGAGATCAGAGGCAGAATCTATGTAGCAGGGTTTGGAAAAGCATCTGCAAAGATGTTGAAAGCCCTCACAAAGATTATGAGGTGGAAGATAGATAAAGGAGCCATAATCGTGCCCAAGGGATATAACATAGTGGGGGATATACCACAAGGAATCGAGATCCTCGTAGGGGAGCACCCAATACCAGGAAGAGATACCATTAGATCCTCAGAAAAGCTTCTAGAGATATTAGAATCAGTAGAGATTGGGGACACAGTAATACTACTCATATCTGGAGGAGGCTCATCACTATTCGAAATACCCATGGAGGGGATAGAGATAGAGGAAGCGGCAGAGCTAACCAAAGCACTACTAAGATCCGGAGCAACAATTGAAGAGATAAACACCGTGAGAAAACATATATCCAAAGTCAAAGGAGGAAAACTTGGAAAACTCCTCAAATCCAGAGGAGCAAAGATAGTAACCCTTATAATGAGCGACGTAATAGGAGACCCAATAGACATAATAGCCTCAGGCCCAACAGCCCCAGATAGTTCAACATACTGTGATGCACAGAGAATCCTGAGAAAAAGACTATTAGGCTATAAAATTCCAGAAAGTATATGGAAAACGATCGAGAGAGGATGCAGAGGAGAGCTCGAGGAAACCCCCAAACCCGGTGATAAAGATCTAAAAGAGATATTAAATATAGTTATAGCCTCCAGCATAGACAGCTTAAAAGAAATGAAGAGAAAATCAATTGAAAAGGGCTATAACACCATAATACTAAGCAACACCATAGAGGGAGAGGCAAGGGAGGTGGGCAAGGTATTTGCAGGAATAGCGAGATCGATAGCAGCGCTAGGAGAACCCCTAAAGCCACCTGCAATTATACTAGCATCAGGAGAAACAACCGTAGAGGTTAGAGGATCAGGGATAGGGGGGAGAAACCAGGAGCTAGCCCTCTCAGCATCAACAAAACTCGATAGATGCCCAGGATGCCTAGTAGTCTCACTGGGAAGCGATGGGGTAGACGGAGTAAGCCCTGCAGCTGGGGGGATAGGGGACTGGCTAGTATGTAGAGACGCAGAATCTATGGGGATAGATGTTGAGAAGCATCTCGAGGAGAACGACAGCTATACAGCACTTAGCAGGCTAGGAAGGAGCATCTACACAGGCTTTACAGGAGTAAATGTAGGAGATCTAATGGTGATAGCGGTTGGAAAGAGCAGCTAGAAATACTACTACAATTTATATTTGTTGAAAGTATAGATATAAAAAAGCCGGGGGTGGGGGTTGACGAGGGAAAGAGGTATAGGCACAAAGCTAATACATTCGGGAGAGGACATTTTGGTTCCAGAAAAACCTTTAGAGGTGCCCATATACCTCTCAGCAGGGTTTATAACACCATCACTAGCAAGAATCTACCTATACTCGAGGGAGGCAAATCCAACAGTAACAGCATTGGAGGAGAAGATCGCAGAGATAGAGGGATACCCCTCAGCAGTAGCTTTCTCTTCAGGCATGTCAGCTATATCAACTATTTTCCTCACCCTTTTAAAGCCAGGATCTAAGATGGTTATTCAAAGAGACATATTTGCGAGAACAATAGTGCTTGCAAGAGAATTCTCTGAGAAAATAGGCTTTAAACTCATAGAATCATCGCCAGAAGAAGTTATAAACGAGGTCGAGAGGTGGAAACCAGATCTAGTCTTCATAGAATCCGTTTCAAACCCATTACTAAAAGTAATAGATATATATGAGCTAGGAAAACTCTGCAGAGAAATAGGATCTATTCTAGTAGTCGATAACACAATACCAACACCCATAAATCTAAGACCATCAGAGGCAGGAGCACACATAGTTGTACACAGCGCATCAAAATACCTGGGAGGACATAACGATATCATAGGCGGAGTAGCTGCTGGAGAACCAGAATTAATGGAAGAGATAAGGGATAAAAGATCGGATTTCGGGACAATAATGGATCCATTCACAGCATTTCTAGTAATAAGAGGTCTCAAAACACTACATATAAGGATGCACCATCACAACGAAAACGCTGAAAAACTTGCAAAAGCGCTAGAAGTAAATAAAAAGATCTCTAAAGTCTATTACCCAGGTCTTGAGAACCACCCGAGTTATAGCATAGCAAAAAAGATCCTTAAAGGCTTTGGAGGGATCGTTAGTATAGAAATCAAAGCAGATATGGAGGCAACACTAAAGTTCATGAAAGAGCTAAAAATAGCTAAACCTGCAGGAACCTTCGGAGGACCTGAAACCCTGGTAAGCCATCCAGCCACAATGAGTCATAGGCATTACTCAAAGGAAGAAAGGGAGATGCTGGGGATAAGCGATAGCCTAGTAAGGATCTCAGTTGGTTTAGAAAATATAGAAGATATAATAGAGGATATAGAGGAAGCCCTCTCTAAGATCTGAGATGCCCCTTAATCTTTATAATACCCATGGTGTCAGCAGCCTCGAGACACCATCTAGCAACAAGCTCAGATATCATAGAGACCGCGGATTCTTCTCCAATATCAACACCCAGATATCTCCTATACGTTTCTCTAGCAACCTCAGGATCTATCCTAGCCTTTATCGATAAGGCAAGAACAGAGACTATTGCCTGGACATCTCTGCTGGAGCTACTCGCAACAAGATCTCTCAAAAACATCAGATCTTGTGTAGTTATCACCACAGAACCTGGATCCTTACCTTTCTCCCTAGCGACCTCCTGGTAAATCCTTATCGGGGTATAATCGCTAACAAGCTTACCAGATGCCAAAAGAGGCATCCAACCTTCGGAAGATGTCTGACTACCCAGAGGCAAGGCTAATGCCTCTTCCTACCAAGCCTTTCATGAGCCCTTGCAAGCTGATCCGAAGCTAGGGCAGCAACTAGGTTCACCTCACCCGCTAAGGCAGCCGAGGCCACGATCTCAGCAAATTTAACGGAGTTAATTCCAGGGGGATCCCCAGAACCATATACCCCCAGCAACGAGAGAGCCTCCTTCTGAGTAGGCAGCCATGTGCCCCCGCCAACAGTGCCGACCTCTAGGCTTGGAAGTGTTACAGATGCATATAGATCACCATCTAGGGTCTCCTCCATCCAAGTATAGGCTATGCTGCTCTCGACAACTTGTGCAACATCTTGACCAGTTGCGATAAATATAGCTGCAATTACGTTAGCCACATGAGCATTCAACCCTATACCCCCGGCCATGGCTGTTCCAAGTAGATTCTTCCTACTATTCACATCAACCATAGCATTAACCGAGGTTTTCAAAACGCTACTAACCACATCTTTTTTAATAACTGCTTCTGCAACAACACTTTTACCCCTACCGAGTATCGAGTTAATATAAGCCGGCTTCTTATCAACACACATATTACCGCTCAAAGCAACTAGCTCGGTCTCACCGAATTTCTCCTCTATATACTTAGCAGCCTTGTCAACAGCCATAGTAACCATATTCATGCCCATAGCATCACCTGTTGTGAATTTAAACCTCAGCCACACGTTATTACCAGCTATATATGGTTCTATAGCTACTAGTTTCCCATATCTAGTGGTGCTCTCTGCAACCTTTTTTATATCCTCTATGTTGTTCAAAACCCATTTAGCGAGCTCAACAGCCTTCTTAGCATTAGCAGTTTTAAAGAGCGGAGCCCTCGTCATGCCATCTCTATATACAGTTGCAAAAGCCCCTCCGCTCAATGTGATAGCCTTAGCCCCCCTAGAAATGCTCGCTACTAAAGCACCTTCCGTAGTGGCTAGGGGTATGTAGAAATCACCATGCACATGCTCACCAACTATTTTCAGAGGCCCTGCAACACCTAGGGGTATTTGAACAGCACCTATAGGGTTCTCAATATTCCTTCCAACAACCTCCTCAAAATCTATAATTGTCGAACCTATAGAAGAAAGGGAAATACCTTTTATATCCTCAAGATATAGTCTTCTTATAACAGCCCCCAGGTTTTTATTCCCAGCTATGTTATCTATTTCACTAAATCTGATCTCTCCCCTACGCAGTTTATCTAAGATCTCCTGGATCTTATCTCTTTCAGGAGCTCCTTCCATGATGAACACCTATAGCCGGCCTAAACTTCAGCCCATATGTGATCAAACCTGAGGAGCCATCTACTCTTAGCCTTCTAAGCACAGCCTCAACCCTCATACCTTTCCTCAAATCCTTAGGATCTATATCAACTACCTGCCCATACATGTTAAAACCCTCATCAAGCCTGATCAAACCTATTATTAGTGGTGCGCTATCTTGGAACCTAGATGATACCTGGTATAAAATTGTGTACTCAACAAGGGTACCTAGACCTTTGGATATCATGACTTCAACATCCCTTGATGAACATCTAACACAGGAAATTCTGGGCGGGTAGAACATGTAGCCACAGGATCTACACTTAGCATATTTAATTCTATAAAGAATATCTCTCAGCCTCCAGATCCTCGGTGGAGAGTCCCTAACAGCCATTTACCTCGCCCTCCTAAGGATAGCTATATAGCTTTGTGCACCAGCACCATTCATGCTTTGTGCAGCAGCATAGCCATTGCTCATATCAACGCCAATAGGATTCCACCCCCCTACCAAGATCTGGAAGAGTTCGTATACCTGGTAAATACCCGTAGCACCCCACGGATGTCCCCTAGCTTTCAAGCCACCACTTAGATTAACATATACCCTATCTATAGATGAAGTATCTGGCGAAAACCTCTTTGGAGCCTCGCCTCTCTCAGCAAAGCCCATGGACTCGAGGATTATATATGAATATGGCGTATAGCTATCGTGGATCTCTAGGTAATTGATCAAATCTCTATTTATCCCAGCCATTCTGAGAGCCTCCCCAAAGCTCTCACGTATTGAAGAGAAGAAAAGAGGATCCTCTCTCGAAACAGCATCATGAGCGTCGTTAGAAGATCCTATCCCCAAGATCTCTGCAGCAACATCTCCAGGTTTACTGCTCATATATACAGCCGAAGCACCATCCCCAAAGGGATACGCATCTAGAAGCCTAAGAGGCTCAGATATAATTGGTGAGTCCCTATATGCGTCAGCCTTTATCATGAATTTAAGTTGGGCATGTGGATTTCTAACAGCATTCCTATGCATAGTAATAGACCATTTAAAAAGCTCTTCATAGCTATATCCATACCTAGCCATATAGAGCTTCGCGATCATCGAAGCTTCAGATGCAGGGGATATACCATATAACCCCATATACTCGGAATCCCCTATCATCGAGTAGACCCTCACTATATGGCTTGTAGCCAACTCCGTTATCTTCTCAACACCTATAACAAGCACCCTATTAACAAGACCAGAAGCTATTAGTGAATAAGAAGCCATTATAGCAGCGAGACCGCTAGCCTCACCCATCTCAACCCTAAATACCTTTAGCCTTCTCAACCCTAGATAATCTGCTATTACACCTGCGAGTCCTATCTGTTCTCCCATAGACTCTGGCGACATAGACGATACAACGACAGCCTCCGGTTCTATAGCGCTGAATCTCTTTTCCATTCTTCTAATACTCTCTAGCGCAAGGGCCTTGTAGCTCTTATCAAAGTGTCTATCAATCTCTATAGATCCAGCTGCATTTATATATACCCGCCTAGTCATCTGATATAGCCTCACAGCTTAACTATTTTCTTTCTATACTTAACATACTCTCCATACTGTATATATAGCTTCCTATTAATCAGATCGTCTAATCTGGGAGCTAGATCCCTTCTCTCCTCAATACGATCTTGAATCACTATCGAAAATGCATCAGCACCAGCACCACTACCAAATGGCGCAAGCAAAATTCTGGAGCCGGGCTTAGCGATATCCAGGATCCTGACAAGCCCTAGAAGAGCAGAGCCATTATACGTGTTGCCTGTATAGGGAGTGACCATGCCAGGCAATATCTTTTCCCTCGGAAAGCCTAGTTTCTGCCCAACCTGTAGTGGGAACTTACCGTTAGGCTGATGGAACACTGCATAGTCAAAGTCAGATATGCTTAGCCCAGTCTTCTCGAGAAGCCCCTTAACAGCGTTGATTATATGGCTGAAATAGGCTGGCTCACCAGTAAAGCTCTCCCCATGCTCTGGATATGGAGAGCCCTCCCTTCTCCAGAAGTCAGGTGTATCTGTAACATAGCTATAGCTAGCCTCAATAACCGCCACAGAATCTTTGGGAGAACCTATTACAAAGGCCGCTCCCCCGCTGCTTGCACTAAACTCAAGTAGATCTCCTGGAGAAGCCTGGGCAGTATCTGCTCCAATTACTAGCGAAGCCCTAACCATATTGCTTGCAACAAGCCCTATACTTATCCTCATAGCTTCCGAGGCAGCCCTACATGCAAACTCCAAATCCGAAGACATCTTGTTAGGGGGTATACCGAGCGCCTCAGCTATTATAGTTGCGCTGGGCTTTACAGCATAGGGCTTGGATTCGGTGCCTACAAATATTGCACCTATTTCACTGGGATCAATGCCGGCTCTCATTATAGCATATCTCGACGCCTCCCAACCAATTGTAATCGTATCCTCGTCTATAGCCCCAACCGCTTTCTCCTCGATCCAGAGGGACTTTGCTACAGTCTCATCATAGCCCCAGATCCTAGCAATTTCAGAGACCTTTAACCTATATATAGGTATATAAGCGCCCCAGCCTAAGATCCCTGCCCTCGGTTCTGCTAACAATTGCAGCACCTCTTAAACATTCTATGAGGGGTATATAAGTTCGCCAACTGTTGAAGTTAATATCGACAATCGTCTAATACATCAGATTTTCTTCAAAATAACTGCAGTCGAAACAGATAATATATATGAAAGTGGAAATAGAGAGCCTATTGATTCAAGCCTATGAAGCGCATTAAATATCTTAGTTGTTAACTTACCTCCCCTCTCAGAGATCCTCGAAGGCATAAGAGCTGTGAATGTATGTATAGGCTTTATGCTGACTACCTTAAAGCCGCTCATCTTAGAAGCCCTAAGGACTTCTCGGAGTGAATGGACCTTTATATAATATCCACCTAGGTCCCAATAAAATTTATAGCCCTTGCCAAAACCGCTCATAAGGGATGAGAGATACCCCCAAGGGGAGTTATTGAATATAAGTGTTTCATAGAGATTATCGAGACTGCTAGCATTATCAAAGTCAAAAACAAAATAGCCTCCCATCTTAAGGATCCTATTAACACTCTTGAAAAACATCTCCAGCTCCTCAATATGATTGATAACAGAGCCTAGGGACACAGCTAGCTCAAAAGCGCCTCTCCTAAATGGAGCTAATCTAGCATCAGATACAATGCCCTCAAGCCCTCTCGAACTGAGTACATAAACTGATCTAGGAGATATATCCAACCCAACAACCACGTACCCTTTACCCATTAAATAATTGCTCCAGAAACCAGTACCACAGCCTAAATCCACAACTAAAGATCCCTTAGGAACATATTTTAGAACTCCATCGACGATCTTTTTGAGCGATAAATAGTGCTCCCTATAGAAAGGAGAGAGCTCGGTAAAAAATTGATCGTAGAGCTGGGCAACCGAGTCATAAAACTCTATAAGCCTTGCTATAGAAGATCTAGTATTCATATTTCCAGCATCTTCCTTCCTAGCTAGAATATTTCTAGATGATGAC
>JAVVGG010000068.1:0-8196 GCA_032249275.1 Desulfurococcales archaeon | reverse complement strand
AAACCCCGCCCCTTAAGGGCGGGGAGGGTGTCATATAGACTTTATCGTGGAGGTTCTCTCTAAGATATTGGCTATCTTCTCAAATCCCCATCATCCTATCATCGTTACCCCTTCAGCCCTGTTATCCCAGTTATTTATTATGATCAATATGATAAAATATTTATATTCCCTTGGCGAACATATGTTCGGTGATGCTGTTGAGAATTGAGGAGATCCTCGATCTTGAGAGACCTTCTAGAGAGCAGCTCAGGATCCTTTGGATCGCAAGGGTTTCATGGATGTTTGTTGCCATGGAGATAATATTAGCAGCATTCACACTTCCATATTTCATAAGGATCTTCTCCCTCAGCGGGGTCGAAGCAGGTTTTCTAGCGTCTGCTGTTCTAATCGGAGATATAATTGGTGCGGCGATCTTCGGAAGGATAAGCGATCAGATTGGGAGAAGACCTATGTTCCAGATATCTCTGCTATGGTATAGCATATTCACAGCCCTCACAAGCGTAGCTAGGGGCTTCTGGGATATACTGATCCTAAGGATCCTAGCTGGGATCGGATTAGGGGGCATGCTTGTTGTAGATCCAACTCTTCTCAGCGAGTTCCTCCCCAGAAGGGTTAGGGGGAGACTCATGGTCAGCCTAGACCTCTTCTGGCCCGTCGGCAGTTTTGTGGCTTTAGCACTCTCATACATTTTCATTGAGCTTGGGGGAGGAAATTGGAGGGGTCTATTTCTAGCAGCGGCTATCCCAGCTGTTACGATCGCGTTTTTCAGGCTCTATGTGCCTGAATCTCCATTCTACCTCGCTAAGAGGGGGAGGCTTGACGAGGCTTCCAGGGTGATTAGGATACTTACAGGATCTAATGTGGATCCTAGATCAATAACTTTTGCTGTAGAAGAGGAGGGGAGCTATAGAGAGCTCTTCACAGCATATGGTAGAAGGGCAGCAGCCATGCTCATAGCATGGACAGCTCTCAACTACACATACTATGGTCTCTTTCTATGGCTTCCAGAGGTGTTCAATGTGATTACAAACCTATATGGCGGGAACCCATGGCTCTACTTTAGCATAGCCTTCGCATTTCAGATCCCTGGATATGTTAGTGCGATGTACCTGGTAGAGATCCTTGGAAGGAAGAGAACCCTAGCACCATATCTAATATTGAGCGGCCTATCAGGCATCTCGATGGCTTTCTCCACAGGAGATCTGCTGGCCTTCACACTATCAGCCCTAGCTGTGAGCTTCTTCAACCTAGGAGCCTGGGGGAGCGTGTATCCATTCACAAGCGAGCTATTCCCAACAAAGCTCAGAGGAAAGGCCTTCGGCCTGGCCGAGGGGATCGGAAAGATAGTAGCCGTGATGGGTCCAATAGTATTCGGGGCACTCCTCCAAACCACAGGATCCTTCGTAACGCCATTAATAGCGACAACAGTAATAGCTGTTATAGCCGGCTTAGCCATCCTCTACCTAGCCCCCGAGACAAAGGGTCTTTACTTCGACTAAAACCAGAATGTAAGTATAACGACAATTACACTTTATCAACAATAAAATCTAGCTAGGAGAACCGATGTGTCTGCTTTTCTTTACTAGCACATATGATATTATCTTTATAAGGCATATAGTTAAATCTAACCAGGGTATTCCAAGGTGGATTTGCGTGGGATTTCTCTACAGACAGCCGGTCTCTTGATCGTGGTTGTGATTCTTGCAGCTGTAGCGGCCTATGGATGGGCTAGACCACCTGTAATTGTTGAGAGGACGATCACAGCTACCGGTGCTCCAGGAGCCGTTCAGACCCTGACTGTTACCACTTCTACATATGTAACAGTTACTGCTGCAGCACCAGGTGCTGCATCGCCCCTAGCACAGCTTAAGGTTGGGATTATAGTTCCGATAGATGAGTCTGATTTTTCGTGGAACTATGCAGCGGTAGAGGCTATATCAAAGCTAGCGAGAATCTACGGCTTCAACCTAACAATCGCTAGAAACCTCTTCGATGGGACAAAGGCCGAGCCAGTAGCTATAGATCTTGCTAGAAGGGGCTATGACGTAATAATACTCCAGGGGATCCAATATATGGAGATGGCCCAGAAAATAGCTCCCCAGTTCCCCAACACCCTATTCGTATGTGTAGACTGCTTCCAGAAGGGAGCACCTAATGTATACAACATTTGGATGACGCTAGAGGAGGGTGCCTTCGTATTAGGGATAGCTGCTGGGCTACTCACGAAGACAAACGTGATAGGACTTATAGGCGGGGGTAGGGTGCCCTCTATATGGGCTGGGCACGAGGCCTTTAAAGCAGGTGTTCTCTTAGTAAACCCAAATGCTAAGTTCCTAGAATACTACGCACCGCTCTCATGGGCAGATGTAGCTGGTGCTAGGAGGGCTGCTGAGAACTTCATAGCACAGGGAGCGGATGTGATCTTCTCGAGCGGTGATGGAATAGACGTTGGTGTTTCCCTAGCAGCGAGCGAGCGTAAGGTGTGGTTCACAACAGTATACGCTGACATACCTAGGATAAGGCCTATGGATACATTGCTGGGCTCTATAGTGTTCAACTGGGACGTGGTGTATTCCAAGGCCTTGATAGATAGGGTTACAGGCGACTGGAAATATGGATTCTTAACAGCGACAATGGCTTCTGGAATCATAAAGGTGAACTTCGGCCCTAAGGTTCCTGAGGATGTGAAGAGCAGAGCCCTTAAATATCAGGACATGATATTGATGGGACTGCTAAAGATATACTTCGATGTAGACCCTGTCAAGGGTACCTTCAAGTGCTTTGACAACCCTGATCTGCCCGAGTGTAAACCAACAGCCGCTAAGATCACGTTCAAAGGCTAGGGCTGGGGTTAAGGATATTTGAGAGATAAAAGTCTATTTTTTAAACCTATATTCTTTAACCTTATCCGAAGCTAGGTGGCCGGGTTGAGGAGATCTTTGTATCTATATCTTGCGATATATATCACAATTCTAGCTGTGGGGTTCATAGGCGTTTCGATCGTTGCAACAATATATAGAATAGGGTTTCAGGATGCCCTAAAGATCCTTATGATCTCTCCCTTCTCAGATCCATTCAGCGCATCGGAGATCCTGGTGAGATTCACAGCGATCTACACAGTAGCTCTTGGAGTCTCTATAGCCCTTAAGGCAGGGCTATGGAATGTCGGTGGGGAAGGGCAATTCCTCGTCGGAGCTGTTATGACGCTCTACATAGCCAAGTACCTCTCGACACCGAGCCCAGCTATGACTATGACGCTCATGATCCTAGGGGCGGTGTTCTTTGCAATGCTCTGGGCAGCGCCTCCAGCAATTCTCAAGGCTAGGTTCGGAGTTAATGAGATCGTAACGACGCTTCTACTCAACATAGTCGCATCGAGCTTCACGCTATACGCCTTAGACGGCCCTATAAGAGGCTCGGGATCCTTTGGATATCTAATCTCAGATGTCCTACCGCCCAGCCTGAGACTTCCAGTGCTCCTCAGACTTCCTATGATCAGCGGTGGCGAGGTTAGCTGGGTCGATACCAGGCTTAGCTATGCCATCGTGATAACCCTGATCCTCGCAGTAATTCTCCACGTATTATTCGAGAGAACGCCTCTAGATACACATCTAGGGGTCATTGCAAGGGACTGGAGGATAGCTTCCTACGCTGGAATAGATGTGCAGAGATACGTGATAGGTGTTATGCTGCTTGCAGGCGCCCTAGCAGGTCTCGCAGGTGCTCTCCACGTTATGGGAGTTCTATATAGATTCGATTCTGGACAGATAGACCATGGCTTCGGATACCTCGGGGTTCTAGCAGCAGCCCTTGGAAGGGCGAGCATAGCTGGAACTGCTCTCTCATCCCTCTTCATCTCGTTCCTAGTTATAGGCGGTGAAGCCCTTCAAAAGGCTACTGGGGCTACCTATGCTATAACATGGGTTGCCGTGGGCCTCATGATGTTTACAACAGCTGTCACAGAGGCTCTTAGGGTGAGAAGGCCATGACCCAGCTTCCACCGGAGCTCTTAAAAGCTCTCGAGATGCTTGTAAACCCCACAATCCTTATAGTAGCATTTGCAGTGTCCCTAAGGCTCCTACCAATCCTCCTCTTCACATCGCTAGGCGAGCTCATAGCCGAGAAGAGCGGTGTTGTAAACCTAGGTGTTGAGGGGATAATGCTCTTCGGAGCATTTACAGCATATATAGTCACAATAGCTACTGGAGATCCCTTCGCAGGGCTCGGATCTGCTATCGCTATGGGGACCTTGGTCACAGCGGTGTTCGCATATACAGCAGTGATCCTCGGGATCAACCAGGCCGTAGCCGGGCTAGGGATATGGCTCCTAGGTCTCGGACTAACAGGAGTTCTATATACTACTGTAGCTCCTATAGGTGCCACGGTATCTACTATCAAAAGCCCACTAGATGTGGATACCCTTATAAGCTATGTAGGATCTAGAGAGGCAGCTGAGCTACTGGTTTCTCTGACAAACCCGCTTGTAGTTGTGTCAATAGCTATTGTGCCTGCAACACATATATTCCTTATAAAAACTAGGTGGGGTCTTGTGGTTAGCTCAGTAGGTGAGGACCCCTTGTCATCGGATGCTCTGGGGATAAATGTGGCTAGGGTGAGGTTTCTATCAACACTGTATGGGGGTATCCTCGCCTCTATCTCTGGAGCATACCTATCCATCTCATATCTAGGGGACTTCAGATATGGGGTCACAGCTGGGAGGGGTTTCATGGCATTGGCCATGGTCTATGCAGGCAACTGGGATCCTGTTAGGACATTTCTATCTGCAGCCTTATTATCATTTATAGATGCTCTACAGCTGGGTATTGCATCCAGTAGCATTGAACTTGCAAGGAGGTATTACTTCTTCAACATGATCCCATATATAGCAGTTATACTTCTAGTGCTCATATTAGGTAGAAAGGCTAGACCTCCATCTGGCCTTATGAAGCACTTTAGAAAAGGTTGAAAATCTTCAGCCCTTCATAACCCTGGGATCTGTATAGACGATCCCATCTCTATATAGCTTTTCTATCTCCTCCTCCTTATATCCTATCTCCCTCAGGATCTCGACTGTGTGTTCTCCGAGGAGAGGTGGGGGTCTCGAAATAACCCCTGGTGTTAGGCTCATCTTAAATGGCGTTCCAAGGGATTTGAACCTTCCGTATATCCTGTGCTCCATGTCGATCACCATTTTCCTGTAGATAACCTGCGGATCTCTGAGTGCCTCGCTGACTCTGTAGACAGGCGCTGCAGGCACACCCGCCTTTTCGAGAATCTCCGTCCATTCTCTAGTCGTCTTCTCTCTAAATGTTTTCTCAAGTTCGCTGATGAGGCGTTCCCTGTTTCTAACCCTATCTGGGTTTGTAGCAAATCTAGCGTCGCTCAGGAGATCCTCTCTCCCAATAGCCCTTGCAAAGGTCTGCCACAGCCTGTCATTGCCGACAGCGACTATTATATAGCCATCCCTGGTTTCTAGGGCTTGGTAGGGAGCTATACTTGGATGTGCAGATCCAAGCCTCTCGGGATCCCTTCCTGTTGCTATATAGCTTAGAGCCTGGTGGGATAGTATGAGGATCTGTACGTCGAGGAGCGATATATCTATATACTGCCCAACTCCTGTCCTCTCTCTATGATATAGAGCCCCTAGTATAGCTATGACGGCCATCATTCCAGAGGTTATATCTGCTATGGGCACGCCGAATTTCACAGGAGGCCTCCCAGGCTCACCTGTTATGCTCATAAGCCCGCTCATGGCTAGGGCTATTAAATCATATCCAGGCTTATCCCTATATGGCCCGTCCTGGCCGAAACCGGAGATGCTGCAGTATATAATCCTAGGGTTTATCTTGGAAAGTCTCTCATAGCCGATGCCAAGCCTATCAGCTGTTCCGGGGCGGAAGTTCTCTATAACGACATCGGCTGTCCTCACAAGCCTGTCTATGATCTCGAGGGCCCCTGGCTTTTTAAGATCGATGGCTATGCTCCTCTTATTCCTATTAATGCTTATGAAGTATGCTGACACACCATTTATATCCGGCGGCATCCAGCTTCTAGACTCATCACCCTCTAGAGGCTCTATCTTAATCACATCAGCCCCTAGATCTCCGAGTAGCATCGTGGCAAAGGGCCCCGCCATGGCTCTTGTGAAGTCAAGAACCCTTATACCCTCTAGGGGTGCTCTAGACATTATTGAATCCCAACACATATGTAGATACTCGGATATATATGGAGCCAGAGACTGTTATTTATCGATTAAGTTAAGATCTTAATTCTATTTTTAATCTCATGTAGTTTCATATACCATCTGAATTGATGTATATTGCAAACATAAGTTATATACACCAGGATTTAAAACTATACCTTAGGAAAAGAGGAATCTACCATGCAGGAAGAGGTTGTGCTGAGAGTTGAGGGGATTACCAAGAGGTTTGGGAGTATTATAGCTAATGATGGGATATCCCTGGAACTACATAGATCAGAGGTCCACGGTCTCCTAGGCGAGAATGGTTCTGGAAAGTCCACACTCTGCAGAATTATATATGGCCAGCTGAGACCCGATTCCGGGAGAATCTATGTATATGGCAAGGAAGTTAAGTTCAGAAGCCCGAGGGATGCTATAAGACTTGGGATAGCTATGGTTCACCAAGAGCTATCCCTAATACCAACCCTGACGGTTTCCGAGAACTTCATACTCGCTCGTGGAAAAGGGGTGGAGGTTAACAAGAGGAGGATATATGAAGAGGTTAAGGATGTAGGAGAGAGGTTTGGGATCGAAGTCCCACCTGATGTCCCCATATATAAGCTCTCATATGGCGAGAGGCAGAGGGTTGAGATTCTCAAGGCCCTCTCATTAGGCGCAAAGATCCTCATTATGGATGAGCCCACCACATATCTTACAAAAGTTGAGACAGAGAAGCTCTTCCAATCACTAAGGAAGATGGTTTCAGAGGGTATATCTATACTATTTGTATCCCATAGGATCGAGGAGATCCTCTTGATAACAGATAGAGTTACAGTACTGAGAGCTGGGAGAGTAGTGGGAAGGGGTGTTACGAAGGAGATTTCGAGGGAAGAGCTTGTAAAGATGATCGTAGGTGATAGGGCTGTGGGCTCCACATCAGTAGATATGGCTCCGCAGACCTGGGAGAGGAGGCTCGCTCTATCTGTGAGAGGGCTAGAGGTTAGAGGAGATCTAGGCCAGGTTTCTGTGAGGGGTGTTGATCTAGATCTATATTATGGAGAGATTCTAGGGATAGCAGGTGTTGAGGGTAATGGGCAGAAGGAGCTGTTTGAGGCTATAGCAGGGATTAGAAAGCCTATGAACGGGATCATAAGGATCGACGATATGGAGTTGAAAACCCATTCACCGAAGATAGCGAGGAGCATGGGGATATCCTATGTTCCCGAGGATCCAGGGCTTGCTCTTATACTCGACTATCCAGCCTTCAGAAATATCGTGATCTCTCCCCAGATATCTAGGAGATATATCAAGCGAAAAATCTTCCTAGATGTTGAAAGGATTAAAGATGTGTTTAGGAACCTCATCAAGAGATACTCTATCAAAGTCGATAGGCCGGAGCAGAAGGCCTCAACACTCTCAGGAGGGACTAAGCAGAAGCTGGTTATAGCTAGAGAACTCCATGTAGAGCCCAGAATACTCCTCCTCTACAACCCAACTAAGGGCCTAGATATAGCCACAACAGAGCATCTAAAGCAATTAGTATTGGAGGAGAAGAAAAGAGGAAAAGCTATACTATATTACTCAGCAGATTTAAATGAGATATTAGATCTAAGCGATAGAATAGCGGTAATATATGGAGGGAAAATTGTGGCAACGCTAGATAGATCCGAGGCGGATCTCTATAGAATAGCATATGCCATGACGACAGGCAGAGATCCCGGGCCAAGAGCTGTGCCTTCCTGATCTAAAAGCGCAGTTCTATACACACTAGGACTTCCACTACGGTTTCAGCCCCTGCATATGCAAAAACATAGCCTAACCCAGCTTAGCTGAAACAGCTTCACTTTCTATATTAGTTTATGTTGTTTGACATTAATGCTCTTGCCCAGTTTTTGATGTTGATTCCCATTGCCTGACATTTATGATCATTTCTGCCATAACTTATTTGAGACGCCTACTATGAACTCGATGAACGGTTGTGAGGGGGAGAGAGGGCGCCTATGAGACCACCGATT
>JAVVGG010000067.1:0-8232 GCA_032249275.1 Desulfurococcales archaeon | reverse complement strand
GGCCTATGATAGACTCTAAGATAAACTTGGGGGTAAACCTTTTAAAGGGTCATGTAGTCTGAATCTCCCCATTCTATAGGGCTGGGTTCTCTATAGAGCTCTATAGGGCGGAGAAGAGGTCGTCGCGTTATATTCGGCCTCTCAGCTGTGATAATAGAGCGCCGATTCTCTGTGATGCGAAGATATCACCCCTTATTTTTAGCTCTCCTCTGAGATATGCTCTAACAGGATCTAATTCTCCCTTTATAATCTTAACCATCACGTCATCCTTAGCGGATAGAACAGCTGTAGGTGATCCATGTTTACCCTCGACAATCCTGACTATGCCTTCGGATGTTATCTCCATATAGAAGGGAGGTTCACCCTCGATCTCAAACTGGAAATACATCGGACCCCTTATCTGCCCTTTCAACTTGGGATCGTTATTCACGATCTCTGCTGTCCTTCTCATAAGATCTAGCGTTGCTATGAAAGGACCCCTCCAAAGAATAATCTTTTATCCGATATATAAGTGTTCAATATAATTTTTAGACAAAATATCTCTATTACCCTCACATTTAAAACCAGATTTATCCCATGAGAAGCCTGCTGAATATTAGCTTTTAAGCCGATATATTGCGGAAGGTGCTCGCTATGTTTAAGGCTAAGCTGATAGTGCTGATGGCTTTGCTATTAATGGTAATATATATAACTGCTGATGATTTCACTATTGCAGCGCAGCATGTGGAAAAGCCCTTTATACTTGATCCAACATATTCGGTGACACAGATAATAAGGCCGAGCTCCTGGTTTATAGTTGAGGTGAGGGATCCCTCAGGGGTTTTCACACCAGGCCTTGCCACTGCTACTCTGTCCTGCTATATATCTGGCCTTATCAATATTTCCCTAAAGGTAAATGGATATAGCAGCCAGGCTGGTAGACATAGCATCAATTTCTCCGCTCCTATGTTTGAGCTTCCTGTAGGGGGGTTCTACCCATGTTCTCTAGTTATTTCAGATGGAAGGAATCTTTTGTTTAGTGAGAAAAGCCTCTATATATACAATAAGAGCCTAGATAGGCTAGGGATTCTACATATATCGGATATTCATATACTCCTGCCAACACCTATTGGAACCGCATATCAAACTTTAACCTCTGCAGTGTTTCTAGCTAATATGCTTGGTGACATAGATCTTGTGATCAATACGGGCGATACGATAGATAGGCCTGGAGACGCCATGCTTTATACGTATTACAGACAGGCCCTAAAGATACTTTTAAAACCATACTTTTAAAACCAATGCTAGCTGTTCCAGGGAACCACGATGGATCTGGGATAAGCCCAGATGTATTTTCATCTGTATATGGCTCTAATGTTGGCTCGATAACGTGGTTTAGGAGGATTGAGAACTATTTGATAATCGGCCTTGACACATCTGCTAGGGGTGTTATAGATAGTTCTCAGCTGGTGTTTCTCGAAAAGGTTCTGAGAGAGAATCAAGATGCTAAGGCGAAGATCGTTTTAATGCATCACCCGATCTTTAGGGCAGGGGCTAAAGGCTTATATATAGATCAGCCTCTTAAGGATATCCCAAGAGATCTCCTATATGTATCATGGGCAGGTGATGAGAATATAGCCAGGGAATTTCTAAGGCTTGTCGACATATATAATATATCAGCTGTTCTAGCAGGGCATGTGCATCAGGACTCAATAGTTATATATAGAAACAAGACTATCTTCATAACGACTGGAACGCTTGGCGGCCCGAGATCTGACTACAATGCATTTAGAATAGTAGATATATATTCAAACGGTACCGTGGCACCTAGATACGCCCCTAGCACTAGTGCTAATAGCAGTATGAACAGCTATAACATTGAAAAAGCTATTATAAGGTATTGGGTTGATAGGGACTATTCGGGAGTCTTCCTAAACATCTCCAGAGAGCTGGGCATCTCATTTGGAAACTCCGTGAGCGTCTATCTAGATTCTCCAAGCTCTAATAACACAATAGAGAGGATTTTATATGACACTCAGTCTAGAGAGACTATGAAGCCAGCTGCTAAGATAGAAATCCTAGGAGAGAGTGGAGCTGTAAGAACCATATATAGAGTAGATCTTTCAGCTCAGGAGATATATAGGCCACAAGGTATCATAGTAAGAAGTCCAAGCCTAGAAACATCTCTAAAGCCCAATATAATCAATATAGATGTAGATCCAAGGCAACCTAGGCAGGGGATAGACCCAATTAGAGTAAGTGTTGAGATATCAAGGGGATCTACATGTGTTTACAGAGTTGAAGTCATGCTAAGAGCGTCTATGAGTGATGAGGGATCTGTAGATTTATGGGAAGAGGCTCTTCCAAGCTGGGATTATACAAGATATACAGTGGTGTTCAAAGGAGTCAATGCTTCAAAGGCAATACTCTTAGTAAGAGCCTATGATCTCTATGGTAATACTGCTGAAGGCAAGATCTCTATAACATTTAGAGAGATACAGAGGACGACCATATCACCGCCCATAGCTTCAGTGATAACTATTACACAGCCTACTGTATATATAACCACACAGCCGGCTATCATAGTAAACACGTCAGCCACAGCGATCACCAGTGCGAGAGGCCCAACTATGCCAGCAGAAACTATTATCGCAACATCGCAGCTCACATCTACATATACTCAGAGTGCTATAGGCAATTCATTTGGACTTATAGTTGGTATAGTAATAGCTGTTGTTGGTATAGCCTTGGCGGTGATCCTCTTTACAAGAAGGAGAACATAGATTTTAAAAATATTATATAATATATAATCAATATATAATTTATTTTGTTGCCCCTTCCTTTTCACTTTTAGCTTGTTCCTCCAGCTTTTTAAGCTCTGCCTCGATCTCCTTCTCTATCTCTTCGATGGGCTTAGGTGGCGGTGTAGTGGCAAGTGTATAGCCTATCCAGCCTAGGATCCCCATAACGCCTGCAACCGCTGCGAATATCGTTATTTTAATAAGGATCTCTGCTATTTTCTCTGTGCTGAAGAACAGCCCATATAAGTATATTATTATGACTATAGCGCTAATTATCATTAACCCTAGACCGATCAGCTTATCCCTTTCAGGCATTTTAGCACCATATGTAGATGGTATAGGGGATATATATTAATGACATAGCAAGCAATCTAGCAGACCTCAATCTATATATTTTTAGCTAAGCTTACTCCCCCTCTAGAGAGATGCTAGCTGTGAATAATTATTTTGTTTTTTATCGTGAATAGCGGGTATCTTTCATTATAACTTAAAAAGTTTTTCTACGATTTCAAGTAATGTAGATCTTTGCTAAATAGAAAAGTATTTAAGCAATGTAAGATTTTATTTAATTCAAGTGTGTATATATGATGCTGGTTAGCAAATATCTACCACTACCAAGACAAGTGGGAGAGGAGTTCTGGGATATTGAGAGAATCGAGCATATAAGAAGGCTTGCCACCACTGGCAAGCCTTACAAAATACGTGTTGATAGAAGGGACAGCTTGAGGATACTAGATAGAATTGTCTTTAAGGAGCTTCCAGAGAATCTAGATCCAAAGGAGGATGTAGATGCATCCACATATACAGAGATCTCCGGAATACCGATGTCATCCCCCATATATCTAGGGGATATGTCATATGGAGCTCTGAGTGGTATCCCCAACGTGGCTATAGCTATGGCTGCAGATGCTATGGGGATCCTTGCTGGAACTGGCGAGGGCGGCCTACACCCAGATGTGGCTAAATATAAAAGGATATTTGTCCAGTGGGCATCAGCCAGATTCGGGGTCGATATAAATGTTTTGATGAGGGGTATGGGGGTTGTAATAAAGATAGGTCAAGGAGCAAAGCCGGGTATTGGAGGACATCTTCCAGGATCAAAGGTCACCGAGCTTATATCCCTTACAAGAAGGATCCCTGTAGGATCTGATGCTATATCACCTGCACCACATCATGATATATACTCGATAGAGGATCTAGGACAGAGAATTGAGGCTCTAAAAGAGGCTACTGGAAAGCCTGTATATGTTAAGGTAGCCGCGACAAACTATGTACCATACATAGTTACTGGCATAGCTAGGATGGGAGCCAATGGAGTTATAATCGATGGACATGGAGCTGGTACCGGTGCAACACCTATAATGGTTAGGGATAATCTAGGGATACCAATCGAGCTTGCTGTTGCATCTGCCCATGATATGCTAGTTAGGAATGGGCTTAGAGAGGACTTCTATATAATAGCTGGTGGCAGGGTTTCAAATGCTTTAGACGCGGCGAAGCTCATAGCACTTGGAGCTGATGCTGTTAACATTGGAACCGCTGTTCTCATAGCCATGGGGTGTATAATGATACATAAATGCCACATAGGTAACTGCCCCGCTGCTTTAACAAATAAAATAGACGGATCCAGGGTGCTTAACCTCGAATTCGCATTTAGAAGCCTAGTGAACTTCTTAAGAGGATTTACTCTAGAGCTCTCAAATATTCTAGATGCTCTAGGTATTAAAAATATAAGGGAGCTGAGAGGTAGAAGGGATCTTTTATATGGAGACGGGCTTCCAAAGAGGATCCTTAAGATCCTAGGGATCGAGGGGTCAGTCAGCAATCCCCCACATAAGATAGGAGATGTGTGGAGTAGAAGGAGGATCTCATATCTGGGGGAGTTGATAGCCAAGGGCGAGCCTGTAATAATAGGTATGGGTAGCACAGCACCCCCAGAGGTTGAGAAACCCCATAGGATAACAGATTGGCTTAGGATAGATGGCGCACAGGTTACCAGACCCCCGATAGATCCTTATAGAGAGGATGTGGAACAGGGCTTCTACCTAGCTGGTGGGAGGCTATACGTTTCATCACCAATATTCTTTGACGTTACGAATGGAGATGAACATGTGATCTCCTCTGTTAAGTGGGCATCCCTAGCACTTGGGGTAGGGCTCTTTGCACATACAATAGAGCCATGGTATAGAGACATATCTATTACATCAGATTATAGTGGCATTGCTAGATGGAGCTACAAGCCCTTAACCGGGGTATATCTGGTTGTGCCAGCATCCACCTCGAGGGTAGAAGGGCTCCTCGAGGTAAAAGGGCTTCTGGGGTATATCTTGGATGAGGATCTAGGGGATGAAGATCTAGAGGTGGTGGTTTCCGATCTAGATACGAGGTTGAAGGAGATAGGTACTAGGAATTCCTACGATATCATAGTCAAGTCGTCCAGAATCAGAGATCCAGGGGATATTTTAAAACTCATACTGCTTGGAGCTGATAGCATTATAATGCCTGCATCGATACTTGAAAGAGCTATAGGTATGGGCAGTAGGGAAGCCCTCGATAGAAAGGCATTCAATCTAATAGCAGGTATGAAGAAAGAGATAGCTTTGATCTCGGGTGCTGCAGGAGTCTATAGCCTCCAATCAACCTTTACAGGAAATAGAGAGCTTCTCAGAGCAATAGGCCTTTCAGATGCAATTGCCGATAGAATAAGGGTTAAGCAGGCGGGCAGCCCATGATAACCTATGAACCATCCGGATGCGGGATTTTCGGAGTGCTTAGGAAGATATCAGCACCAAAGATCCCAGGATCGGAGGTGCTCAGGGCTATTGAAAGGGTGAGATATAGGGGTAGTGATAAGGGAGCAGGCTTTGCCGTCTTTAACTTAGATCCAGGGATAAATGGAAATAGATATAGAATTAAGGTTTTTATCAATAATGAAAGGGTTAGTGTTGAAAATATAGCTAGTATGCTTGGGTATCATGGTTTAGAAGTTGAGGCCGCTAGGATCGAGAATCTGAGGGGCCCTATATGCTCATGTGAACTTCTCGTGAGAGCTGAAAGCAGTATTAAAATTAGAAGGGCTGTGAGAAAGCTTAACCAAGCTTTGTGGGGTCAGAAACTTGGCAGGATCTATAGTGTTGGGAGGTCTCTAAATATATTTAAAGGAGTCGGATTCCCCAGAGATGTTGCTTCCACATATAATATCGAGAATATTGAGGGCGATATGTGGCTTGCCCATACTAGGCAGCCAACCAACTCACCTGGGCACTATCCTTACTGGTCTCACCCATTTGCTACAGAAGATCTCGCTGTAGTCCACAACGGCGATCTAAGCTCTTTCGGGGCCAACATGGAGTTTCTATCATCCCGCGGATGGAGGGGCTTCGTTGGAACAGATAGCGAGGTTATAGCTATGCTTTTTGAAGAGCTTTTGTCAGACGGATTCGATGTAGAGGAGGCTTTGAGGATCATGGTTAACTCCTCTAGAAGAGTTGAAGCTCTAGATCCTAAGATAGATTATCTATATAGGAATGCAAGGCTAGACGGCCCATTCTCAGCTATAATAGGCTATAACTCAGGCGATGATCTCTATATGATTGCTATAGCAGATAGATTCAAGCTCAGACCGCTGATTCTAGGGGAAGATGATGGGAGAATCTATGCGGCGAGTGAGGAGAATCAGATAAGAGAGCTTAGCCCAAATGCCAGGGTGTGGACCTTAAAGCCAGGGGAATACTTCATTGCGTCTCTAAAGAAGGGTGTGATCAGATATGGAAGACCTTTAGAAGAGGTTAATACATACTCTCCACCCCCTATCTTCGAGCCTAAGGAAGACTTCGATATAGATGCCAGATATCTAGGCTATAAAGAGCTTAACAAAGAGATTTCGAGAGTAGCTCTTCACAAAAAAGTGGTTAGAGTTGCAAATGTTATGGGGCATAGATATATAGGTATAAATCTCCCTAGGCTAGGTATAGGAGGTGTAAGGATAGAGCTCTATGGTGTCGTTGGTAACTGTTTAGCAAACCTAAATGAGTCAAACATCTTCTACGTCTATGGAAATGTTGCGGATGACTGCGGTGATACAATGCATGGTGGAAAGGTGGTTATCACAGGAGATGCCAGAGACGTCCTTGGGCAGGCTCTACAAGGAGGTAAGATCTTTGTTAAGGGGAACGCGGGGAATAGGGTTGGGGTTCAGATGAGAGAGTATAGGGATAAAAGGCCATATCTCATTATAGGAGGTATAGTAGATAACTACCTAGGCGAATATATGGCAGGAGGAGTTATTGTAGTTCTAAACGCGAAAAATCTATCAGAGCCTGTAGGCAGCTATGTAGGATCTGGTATGGTTGGAGGTAGAATATATATCAGGGGTAGGGTATCACCATCTAAAATAGGGCTTCAACCGCCTAAAGCCGAGATGATCAGATTCCTGAGGGCAATGATACTCAAGGGCCTCATAAATGAGGATCTATTAGAGGAGCTTTCAAATCTAGATTATATAGATCTAATTAATAGGCTTCCAGAAGAGGCTGCTAAATATGCTAGAAAACTCTATGAGGAGAGAATCGGTATGCCAACATATGAATATAGAGAACTCTCAGAAGAAGAAGCTAAAGAGCTTCTCCCGATACTCACTGAATATAGCGAGGACTTTGGAGGCGATTATACAAAATATATGGGTGATAAATATACGATTATCATTCCTAAGAAAAAGCTGACCCCCTCCCCAACCTGAATGAATGGGTCTTTCAGCAAAAAAGTGATCCACTATAGAATTGAAAGAAACAAAACCAGAAATGAAATGTGAAATAGCTAATCCTAGTACTAACCTGCTCCTGCCTGTGATCTATAGTTTATCTCTTACGACTATAAGGAGAAGAACTCTGTTGACTGTGCTTAGAAACGATCGATATAGGGTTGACAGTGAATATATCATGATAAAGGGGTTTAGGAGCTTTTGGATCTAAGGGTTAGATGTTCAAGAAAGATACATATCTCTGGGCTGTTTCAGTTTTCATAGTCATTCACAGCGTTGGTGTTGTTGGTGCCTATGTTCTCCAACTTAAGCTTATGAGCGTCTAATCCATAATTGTTTTGATGATGAGGTGATATCTCTGCTAGACCTGGGTGTGGAAAAACCTCGGGATGCTACGACCTTTGGAGCACCTGAGACCGAAGCCCTGTATGAGGGCATTACCCAGAAGGGCTTCGGAGATCCAAGCCTAGATAGGAGCCCCTTTCCGCTGGGCTCAACAGCCACCTATGAACTCATAGAGATCCCAAGATCTCTATGGGGGAGGTGGAAGTCCCTCGATAACCACAGGGATGCTATAACATCCCTGTGGATCAAAAAACACAGCAACACAAACAAAAGAATATCAATGGCAATCAATGACCATCGAGGGACAAGCGGAACAGAGTAGGGCTGAGATACGCTATGATCCCGGTT
>JAVVGG010000066.1:0-8283 GCA_032249275.1 Desulfurococcales archaeon | reverse complement strand
GATCTTGCCACTAATATAGTTAAGATTCTTAAATCTGTTGGAGTTGATACTGTATTCACGGTTTCGGCAGAGAGTTTATTCCCTATATTGAGGGCTCTGGTGAGGGAGGGTATAAGGGTTGTTAATGCTAAATTCGAGCCCTCAGCGTGTTTCATGGCTGTTGTCTACTCTAGGATTTTATCTAGACCAGGTGTTGTCATGGTTACTTCTGGTCCTGGAGCCCTTGGGGTAGCTCTCCCTACTGGTTTGGCGTTGGTCGAGGGTGATCCCATAGTTATTATAGCTACTGTCTCTATGAGTGATAGAGGTACTGCTGTTCATCAATTTCCTAGTAGTGATGCCCAGATGCTCTCCTTTAAACCAATAACCAAGGCTAGCTTCAGGATTTCCAGGGATGGTGATGCTGGGAAGATTTTAGCGGATGCTTTTAGTGTTGCTTTGAGTGGGAAACCAGGGCCTGTCTACATCGAGATCCCGGATCATCTCTTGGGGGAGGAGGCTGGAGAGGCTATCTATTATCCTGTTACCGTGTCGAGACCAGAGGCATCGGGATCTGATGCGGCTGATGCCGCAGATCTCTTGGCTGAGGCTGAGTACCCTGTTATAATAGCTGGTAGAGGCGTCTATCTAGCTGGTGCAAGGGATCTACTGCTTAGAGTTGCAGAGTTATTATCAGCACCAATAGCAACCACTGTTATGGCGAAGGGTCTGGTGCCCCATGACCATGTGTTATATGCTGGTGTTGCTGGTGGTAGGGCTGGTAATATTGCTGCGTATGAAGCTATTAGAAGGGCTGACGTGGTTCTAGCGATAGGGAATAGGTTTAGTGAGATAGGCTCTGGAAGATATAGTATTGAGATTAGGGGTAGGTTGATCCATGTGAATATAGATCCTCACGATCTTGGTAAGGCGTATAAACCCCACATAGCTATTTTATCAGATGCTAAGGACTTCTTAGAAAAGCTCCTTAAGGAGTTGTTAAAGAGGAGGATTAAGCCTAAGAAAGGGGTAGCTGAGGATTTGAAAAGGCTCTGGCAGGCTGAGAGCGAGGAGCTCAGCAAATATTACGCAGATACGAGAGGACCTCTCAAGCCCTGGGAGGTCATAAGGGCTGTGAGGGGTGTATTGAAGAAGAATAACACGATATTTGTCGCAGATGTTGGGGCCCACAGGATCGAGACATATATAATGCCCGTATACGAGGGTGAGAGATACATAACCTCAACGAGCTATGCTTCAATGGGCCTAGCCGTCCCTGGCTCTGTAGCATCCTCCCTAGCATATCCAGATAAAACAGTTGTAGCAATGGTGGGAGACGGGGGTTTTCTCATGACTGGATTAGAGGTTGCTACTGCTGTTCAATATAATGCTAGGCCAAAGATATTGGTTTTTAATGATTCATCGTACAGGGTTCTCGGTATATATGAGAAGGTGAGGTATAAGAGAGTCACAGAAGCCCTAGTAAAGCTTCCAAATATAGACTATGCATTACTAGCCAGATCCCTAGGGGCTGAGGGTATTAGAATATCTAAGAGAGAGGAGTTGGAGAGTTCTCTAGAGAACGCACTCGCAACCGATAAAGCTGTGGTTATAGATGTGATTATAGACCCCTTTTCAGTTCCTATACCTCTACAGAGGCTCTACGGATTAAATCTTTTAACTCCATAATAAACGTATGGGATTTCTATTATATAATTAATGTAACATTGTGTGTTTCAGAGTTTAAAGCACCGCTTTGCTTTTGTTTTGCAAACTATTAATGATCTACGGCTAATGTGAACGAGATGCCGACCGATCTGCCATGGGATTAGTATGGATTACGTTATAACTATAGCTATTAGGAATCGATCATCTAGGCTTTAATCTCTAGAAGCTTTAGCAACTGCCTCACTATAATTAGCCTCTGTATCTCGCTGGTACCCTCAACTATTGTTCCTATGATTGCGTCTCTGAGGTATCTCTCAACACCAGTTTCGAAATCTACTCCGTAGCCCCCGTGTATCTGTATAGCTTGTCTTGCAATCCACTCCGCAGCTTCTGACGCATATGCCTTAGCCATGCTCGATGCAAGTGCATACTCCGGCCTGTCTTTATCTACTAATGTGGCAGCCCAGTAGGTTAGCAGTCTTGCTGTCTGTAGCTTTATATACATATCTGCTATTTTCTCAGCTATCATGCCATGAGATATTATCTTCTGTCCAAATGTCTCCCGCTTAGAAGCATATTCAAGGGCTCTCTCGAAAGCACCCTGGGCTATGCCTATGCTGCGGGCTGCAACCATTAACCTTGTACGATCGTATGTATCCATTAGAACCCTAAAACCCTCATTAACCCTCCCAACTATATTCTCCTCCGGCACCTTAACATCATCTAGAATAACCTCATAAGGTTGCTCACCTCTAAAACCTATAACCCTAAATTGTTGCCCTATCCTAACCCCCGGCCAATCCCTCTCAACCACAAAGGTTGTTATCCCCCACCATCTCCTCTCGGGTCTAGCGACCTCTGTTCTAGCAGACACGAGCAGGTAATCGGCTTCGCCAGCACCTGTGATAAATACCTTCCTCCCCGATATTACATAGTGATCATTAATCTTCTTAGCACTTGTCTGGATAGCCGCGACATCACTACCAGCGGTTGGTTCAGTATTGGCATGGGCAACTCTAGCCTCACCCCTAGCAACTGGAGGTATATATTTTCTCTTTAAATACTCACTACCCCATCTTAAGATCGGGGTTACGAAGAGTAGCCTTACACCACCAACTAAGGAACCAATCGTGCCTACAGCCCTTGAAAGCTCTTCCACGAGGATAATATTTGATAGCATATCCCCGCCCTGTCCACCATATTCTTCAGGTATTCCAATACCCATGAAGCCTGCTGACACAATATCCCTCCACAGATCTTCAGGTACTCTATTAGATTCCTCAATCTCCCTCCATCTGGGCATAACTTTGGCCTCAGCGAAATCCCTAACACTTTTTCTAAAGAGCTCGTGCTCCTCTCTAAGCTCGATCCTGAAGTCCAGAATACTCTTAAAAGGATCTAACAATTTCCCACCATGTATAAGTTATTTAGCAGCAATATAATAATTAAGGATATAGCTGTGATTTTATTACTAGCTAAGTCATTGGCTAATTGGCTACAATATACTAAGTGTGTGGATATTTTAGGTTTGTTTTAACAAGACTATATGGTGATGCTATGGGCAGGGTCGAAGATATTAAGATCTTCACGGTTGTTGGTGCTGGCACTATGGGACACGGAATCGCTGAGCTCGCCGCTATTGCTGGATTTAAAGTATATCTAGCTGATATAAGCATGGAAGTTCTAGATAGGGCTCTTAATAGGATTAGGTGGAGCCTTAGCAGGCTTGCTGAAAAGAACATTCTAAAGGAGGCTATAGATACTATTATGTCGAGGATCACGCCGGTGGTGAGTGTGAGTATGGATGGCTCCTGGTCACATGATCTAGCTTCAGTCCTATCGCAGACCCAGTTCATTGTTGAAGCGGTTCCTGAGAATTTGGAACTAAAACAGTCGCTATTCGAGTTTGCAGATAAACACACATCTCCAGATGCTATACTCGCTACTAATACTAGTACAATACCTATAACCGAGATAGCCAAGCCGACTAAAAGACCTGAGAGAGTTGTTGGGATGCATTTCTTCAACCCTCCTGTAATCATGCAGCTAGTAGAGATTATAAGGGGGGCTAGAACAAGCGAAGAAACGGTTAGAGTTGCTGCAGAGATAGCTAAGAAGCTCGGTAAGGTACCGATAATAGTTAATAAAGATATACCGGGCTTCATTGTTAATAGAATTCTGTTTAGGGTGAGAGAAGCTTCTTACTATATTGTGGAGAGGGGTCTTGCTAGCGTAGAGGAGGTTGATGCAACAGCATACTATACATTAGGATTCCCCATGGGGGTGTTCGAGCTTCATGACTATACAGGGATGGACGTTTCTCTATCCGCTTTAAAGGCCATGGTTGAAAGGGGTTTTAGGTTTATCTCATATAGATTACTCGAGGAGAAGGTGAAGAGCGGTAAATATGGTGTTAAGAGTGGTGAGGGCTGGTATAAATATCCGGAGCCCGGTAAATATGTTAAGCCTGCTCATAAGAGGGAGCTTGCTGGAAAGGTAGATCCTGCATTACTGTTGTCACTCGCCGTGAACGAGGCTGCATATATCTTGAGGGAGGGCATAGCTTCTAAAGAAGATATTGAGACTGGTGTTAAGCTGGGTCTTAACTGGCCTAAAGGCATTTTCGAGTATGCAGATGAATATGGTATTGACAGAATAGTTGATCATATAGTTAGGATTAGGGATGAAACTGGGTTAGAGCATTTAGAACCGGATCCTCTTCTTGTAAAGATGGTTAAGGAGGGAAAGCTCGGTAGGAAGACTGGTGAGGGGTTCTATAAATACGCCTCCATAGAGGAAATCACTAGAGAGACTATCATTATTAGGAGGGAAAAGCCGATAGCCTGGATAATACTTAATAGGCCTGAGAGGCTTAATGCTCTAAATTATAAGATGATGGAGGAGCTGGGCAGAGCCTTAGATGAGTTGGAGGATGATCCTGATATAAGGGTTATAGTAATTAAAGGTAGCGGCAAGGCTTTCTGCGCTGGTGCTGATGTTAAAGAGCTCTCTGAGCTAACACCGGTGGCAGCCTCTATAAAGAGGTCTAGGAAAGCTCAGGAGCTTCGCTTAAAAATACAGTTTTACACAAAACCAGTTATAGCTGCTATACACGGCTACGCCCTTGGAGGTGGTTTAGAGCTGGCTTTAGCTGCTGATTTCCGGATCGCGTCTGAAGACGCATTATTAGGACAGCCTGAGATTAATCTAGGCTTCATCCCAGGTGCTGGCGCAACCCAGAGATTAGCCAGGATCGTTGGGCCTGCTATTGCTAGAGAGATCATTATGACAGGTGACTTCATACCGGCGGTTGAAGCCTACAGAATAGGTTTGATAAATAAGGTTGTTAAACCAGAGAATTTAGATGAGGAAGCCAGAAACTTAGCACTGAAGCTCGCAGATAAGCCCCCTCTAGCTCTGTTGGCAGCAAAAATGGCTATTGATATCGGCTTAGAATCAGGTTTATGGCCTGGATTAGCGCTAGAATCACAGCTATTTGGACTACTATTCTCAACAGAGGATGTAAAGGAGGGTATATCAGCATTTATGGAGAAGAGGAAACCAAGGTTTGTTGGTAGATAGCCTCAATTCTAGTATCAGACTATTTACTTTCCATCACAAGGTTTAAGGGATAAGATATAATAACTATTATTTGTAGCATTATAAAAGCTATTTAAAAGCTGTGGGGAATGTTATCTGTTTTACAACTGGAAGCCTCGCCCCTTCAGGGTGGGGAGGAAGTCGGTGAGAATAGCTATTCAGGCAATAACTCCATCCCTATATAGCTCTTCTATTTCGTTTTCACTATATCCAAGCTCTTTTAAAATCTCTCTAGTATGTTCTCCAAGGATGGGAGGAGCTCTCCTGGGTTTTGGTCTATAGCCCTCTATATATCCTGGAAATAGTAGCTGCTTGATATCGCCTAGTCTTTGATGTTTCACAGTACCCACTATTCCTGAGCTCTTTATATGGTTATCTTCTAATACCTCGTCGATCTCATATACGGGTCCGCAGGGAATATCGTTCTCTTCTAGGATCTTTAGCCAATAATCTCTTGGCTTTTCTAGAAAGACCTTTTCAAGTATAGGTATTAATATATGTCTATTCTCGACCCTCTTTGGATTTGTGGAGAATCTTTCATCCTCGCAAAGCTCCTTTAATCCAATAGCTCTACAGAATCTATTCCAGAATCTATCATTGGCTACCCCAACTACGATCCACTTATTATCGGAGCATTTAAAAGCTTGATAAGGGACTACGGACATGTGACCACTGCCATATCGCTTAGGCTTTATGCCTGTAAGGGCATATGATAGTATCATGTAACTCATAGTATAAATCGATGATTCGTATAGAGAAATTTCTATAGAGGTGCCCCTGCCGCTTTTCACCCTATTTAAGAGTGCAGACAGTATGCTTATAGCTGCATATAGTCCGGCAAACATATCGAAAAGCGCGAAAGCAGCCCTAATAGGGGGTCCCCCCTCCTCACCTGTTGTCATCATGAAACCGCTCATGCCTTGGATTATCACGTCGTATGCAGGTTTGTGCTCATATGGGCTTTTAGAGCCGAAGCCCCTTATACTACAATATATTATATCATCCTTTATACTTCTGAGAGTATCATAATCTATACCCAGCTTCTTTGGAACATCAGCTCTGAAATTCTCTATAATAACATCGCTTGTCTTAACAAGCCTATATATTATCTCTCTTCCCCTATCTTTTCTAAGATCTACTACAATACTTCTCTTATTACGATTGACAGAGAGAAAATAGGCGCTCTCACCTCCAACGATAGGAGCCCATGTTCTACCCTCATCCCCTCCAGGAGGTTCAACCTTGATAATATCAGCCCCCAGATCGCCTAGTATCATTGTAGCAAATGGCCCTGCAAGGGCCCTAGTAAAATCTAATACCCTGATCCCCTCTAATAACATGATATATAACCCCCAAAGCTTTGTTCATTTTAAGGATATATAAAGCTAAATTCATCTCTAGCATTAAAATATTAATTTAACTTTAACTATTTCATCATATTTACCTTTTGCATTACATGTCGCAGACATTATTAGCTGACTCACTTTTCCCTAACGCCAAAAAATATTGGGAAACCCTCCTTCATCTTAACAGTTATCTTTACAGGATCCCCCATGTTTATGTTATTATCAAACTCGCAGTAGATCCTGAAACCCTCATCAAGCTCAGCTATACCGTAGGCAACAACTCCATCCTCTCTGTAGATCCTTGTTATAGCGTAGACCTTTCCCCTCATCGAGCTCTTCATGATCTCTAGGTCGCTAGACCCACATTCTGGGCATCTATGGCGGGGAAAGAAATAGACTTTACCACATTTCCTGCACTTTATATATGGAAGACCTCCTTCTTCCATTATCTTTCGATATATATGTTTAATCTCCTGTAGGCTCACCATTTCCTCTCACCTAGTACCATGGTTGCTGCGTGCTGTGCGTGAGCTCCTCCAAGGGCTGTGATGAAGATCATATTTGCGCCCTTAACTTGATGTCCTGTAGCCATGTTATTGAGTTGCAGGAGAGCTTCTTCCAGGAGTATGGGTCCGCTCATATAGGCTGTCTGTCCCACGTTTAGCGAGCCTCCTCCAGTGTTTATCGGGATCTCTCCTTTATAAGTCGTATCGGTTGATTCAAAGAACTTACCAGACTTCCCCTTATCTACTAGCCCGATATCCTCGACCAGCATCATAACCATTATTGTGAATGCGTCGTAGAGTTGGAATGCATCTACTTTATTGAGAAACTGTCTCGCGTCCTTAGCGCTTTCCACAGCTGCTGAGTAAGTTATGTCGGGGTTCTCGGCGAGGAGGTTGTTTCTATGGTATTCTCTATAATATAGTATATCGATCTCTCTTAGACCAGACCTCGAGATCTTTTTACCCACGATAAAAGCATAGAATGAATCTATAGTCATAGCTATTTCCAATAGGTGGAGGGGATCCGAGACGATTCTGGATCCCAGAACATCCTGAATCGTTATGGGGTTCCTGAAAATAGCCTTCTCATTACTCAAAGCATTATATCTCTGCTTAACTGCTACTAGAGCCCTCTGCTCATCAGCAACACCGTAAACATGCTTATATACCGAGGCTATCAATGCATACTCCGAGATAGGGCTCATATTTCTAATCCCAACCAGATATTCGTCAAACGGTGTTTCCTGCACAATACTCCTCTGATAATGGAGGGGGGAAGACCTGAATTCCCTAGCCTTTGAGGACTTCCCCCCAAATATGCAGAGCACATTCTCAGCCTCACCGGCTCTCACAGCCTTATATGCCCTATATATCGCTGATAAAACCGATGCTCCCCCTATATCTACGGTATCAACATATCTAGCCTTCACACCCAGGTAGTGACCAACCTGCGATGGTATATACCGAAGATGCGGCTTTCCATCATACGCCCCGGGTATATAATTTGTAATGATCCCATCAATATCCTTCATACCCAACCCAGCCATCTCGACAGCTCTATATACAGCCTCTGCCATAAGCTCGAAAGTCTCTCCATCAAATCTCTTAAAGGCTATGCTCGAAAACCCAACTATCAAGCCAATAAACCCCGGAGAATATTAAGATACGATAAATAAATTTCTAAG
>JAVVGG010000065.1:0-8342 GCA_032249275.1 Desulfurococcales archaeon | reverse complement strand
GCAGTGGGTCAAAGCCCTCGCATCTGATGGCCACCACGCCGCCATCGAGAGTAGCTAAAGAATCTATATAAGCTTATTGCAGGTTCAACAGTCTAATACTAAACTATAAACCTAAAATAAATTCCAAAGCAACATCTGAAATGCTGCGAACCTCTAAGCCGAATGTATTGCTATGCTTTTAAATCAATGTCTATATTCTTCAGAGTTTTAGTATAGCTAGGGGAGATACGGTTTGCTTGATCGATCTTGAAATTCTATATTCACAAGATCTCCTTTAAAGTTTTAGCCAACATGTCCCTCTCGATCTCGCGCCTTTCACCGCTAGTTGTTATGTAGATCGTAACTTTTCCGCTTTCGACCTCTGCTTTCCCTATATATAGTATTACTGGTACTGAGAGTTTTCTTGCATATTCTCTCTGCTTTTGATAAGATCTTCTCATGAGATCCCAGGAGACGCTGATCCCGTTGCTCCTAAGATCCCTTACGATGTTGATCGCATAGTTAAAAACGCTGCTATCCCTATCCATTACCACTACATATACTTGGTTATATGTTTTCTTAGACATGTTGAAGACTCCCAGCTCTAGCCCTACCTCTATCACCCTATCGAGGCCTATCGAGAAGCCTGTTGCTGGCACCTTGGTTCCTGTGAACATCTCGATTAGATTATCATATCTACCGCCACCACCTATGGAACCTATCTTAATACCTTCCACAATAGCCTCGAATATGGGGCCTGTGTAGTAGTCTAGACCTCTTACTAGAGACATGTCAAAGACTATGTTCTTCGATCTCACAATCGTTGATATTTCCTCCAGATGCTTTATGCCTTCTATAACATGTTGATTAGATCCGTATCTGGCTTGAAGATCTCTGATCGCCTCCTCCAGAGGCGCTCTAAGAGATATTATATTAACTATCTTATCTATAATAGTCTCGCTGATCCCTATTCTTTTCAGATCCCCCCTAACACCCTCAAGCCCTATCTTATCCAACTTATCTATAGCCCTGTATACATTCATGGGATCTCTTATCCCTAATTCCTCTTCAAATATTCCCTTCAAAATTCTGCGATCATTGATCATGATCCTAACCCCTTCTATACCCAGCTCTCTATATACGTCCTCAGCGAGCATGAGGATCTCTGCATCAGCCTCTGGATATGGAGAGCCAACTATATCAGCGTCGCATTGGTAGAACTCCCTATATCTTCCTCTCTGAGGCTCCTCATGTCTCCACACAGGGGCTATATGGTATCTCTTAAAGGGTAGGGGGAAGTTTCTATGCATGGCGACAAATCTTGCTAGAGGTACTGTGAGATCATATCTCAGGGCATATTCCCTATCCCCCCATGGATCTCTAAACCTCCACATAAGCTTATTCTCAGCCTCCTCACCATATTTGCCCGATAGAATCTCGAAAAGTTCAACAGCCGGGGTGTCTATGGGGTCAAAGCCGTATCTTCGAAAGACGCTCTCTATCTTTGCCATCACCTCTTTCCTGAGGATCATCTCGTGGGGTTCCAAATCCCTAAAACCCCTAGGTATAGCCGGCTCCCTACGAGACATCTATTATACCCCTACCCTTATATTTCCTAGATTTTAATTTAGTTTCCTATATGTTCAGAGCTTAAAGCCTTGATCCTCTAAAGCGAGAGATCTATTATACCCTAACCTGACCCCTCCAGCCCTGAAAGGCGATGCTTTAAGTTGTAAGTTTGGATCTTACTATCGCCTCTACATATTGCGGCTGGAACTCTCCCTCTGGTATTTTGCCCTGGTTCTTTAGATCTGTATATTCCCTGCTTATATCCCATATACCCTCTATCTTCCCGCTGGATCCAACCTTGATTAGCAGAAAAGCTGGTGAGTAGGAGACCTGGTAGAGGCGGAATGTGTTTTTCGCAGCATCGCTTGAGCACTGCTGGTCGAACCAATCGCATACGATCTCAACAACTGTTATGTTTCTGAAGACCCCTCCATACTCCCTGAGATATCTAACAAACTCCGGGTAGAAGGCCTGGCAGTGGGGGCATAGGTTGTTGTGGAAGTATAGAAAGTAATATCCGGGCTCCCTAGGAACATAGGCATTGGAAACATTGATAGGGGAGAACCTAGAGCCATCCCAAACATATATACCATGGGGTATCCTAGAAGGATCCTCACCGCCGCCGTGAAATTGGAGAAGCATGACACCAGCAGCAGCAGAGCCTAAAGCTATGAACAGAACCGCCATGACCAAGGTTGTGTTAGGACTTGCCATAAGCATCACTCTAAATATTATTAGCCATGTTAGGTAATATATCTGCTTTATAACTATTATTAGATCGAATCTACAGCTGAAAGCCCCACCCATGTGGGTTGGGATGAAGATTTACAATCATTAAACCATGCACAGGACTAAGCCAGATGATTATATATAAGCTTATTGCAGGTTCAACAGTCTAAGTGGAATCCCACCCTCTAAGGCTGAGAGGAGGTAGGCTGACCTCCTCCCCGCCCTAAAAAGGCGGGGCTTTCAGTTGCAATGCTATTAAATAAGCTGACAACAGGGCAACCTCGTCCTTTAGGGCGGGAAGGGGTCATTTCATCGCTTCTATATGTTGGTGATTATGTAGAGAAGAGGTGATGAGATTGGATAACTGGTCACAATGAAGACCGGATTCTGTTAGCGAGATCACAACGGCTGAAATACACGTTTTAACACATGCTAACCCCTACTCCAGAGAACAAGGTTCTTAGCTGTAACACTATATTCCTGATAATTGAAGAGCTTCAAGCTATATTTAACCGTAGTAATATTTATTAAGGGAAGATATTTGGGCGATTATTCAGAGGATTTTATACAGGCGCTTGCGAGAGCTCTAAAAGAATGGCATGATGAAATGGTAAGAGCCGGATATAAAGATAGGCTTAATATGTTTTTAACAGATTCGGGTATAGAGATCAAGACAGTATATACACCACTCGATATAGCCTCAACCTCTTACTTCGAGAAGATCGGCCTGCCTGGGCAATACCCCTTTACAAGGGGTATACATTATAACATGTATAGGGGTAAGATATGGACTATAAGGCAGTTCTCCGGATTCGGAACCCCAGAAGATACTAATAAGAGGTTAAAATATCTCGTAGAACATGGCGAAACAGGGCTTTCTATAGCTTTTGATGAGGTAACTCTGCTGGGGCTGGATCCGGATCACCCATTAGCTATTGGTGAGGTAGGTGTAGAGGGTGTTTCGGTGGCTTCTCTATGGGATATGGATGTATTGTTCAAAGACATAGATATGGGGAAAATCACCACTAATATGACTATAAACCCTCCAGCCCCTGTAATGCTCAGCTTCTACGTCGCTGTGGCTAGAAGCCGTGGGGTTCCAGACCACATGATCGGAGGCACCACTCAGAATGACCAGCTCAAAGAGTTCATAGGTCAGAAGACATATGTATTCCCGCCGAGACCTGCACTAAAAATAGGTGTTGATGTTATTGAGTGGAGTATAAAGAATCTTCCGAAGTGGAATCCTATAAGTATTTCAGGCTACCATATATATGAGGCAGGGGCAACCCCTGTCCAAGAGTTGGCCTTCACCCTAGCCGATGGTATTGAATATGTGAGGGAGATGATCAGGAGGGGCTATGATGTAGATAGCTTCGCCCCAAGACTCTCCTTCTTCTTTGTAGCAGGTATAAACATATTCGAGCACGTGGCAAAATTCAGAGCTGCGAGAAGAATGTGGGCAAAGATAATGAGAGATTGGTTTGGAGCTAAAAAAGCTAGGAGCATGTGGCTTAGATTCCATGCCCAGACGAGCGGGGTAGAGCTAAGAGCCATCGAACCATATAACAATATCATCAGGGTCACACTACAGGCGCTCGCAGCGATTCTCGGAGGAGCCCAGAGCCTCCACACAAACGCCTTTGACGAGGCCCTCGCTCTACCAACAGAGTTCTCAGCGAAGCTAGCTCTGAGAACTCAGCAGATTATAGCATACGAGAGCGGTGTAGCAGACACGGTAGATCCTCTAGCAGGATCCTACTACATAGAGTGGTTAACAGATAAGATCGAGGAGGAGGCTTGGAAAATAATAGATAGAATTGAGAACATGGGCGGCATGCTCGAAGCTATTGAAAAGGGCTATCCACAGAGGGAGATAACCGAAAGCGCCTATAGAAGGCAGAGGGAGATCGAGGAGATGAGAAGGATAATAGTTGGAGTCAATGCCTTCAAGGGTGAGATACTCGAAAACGAGGTAAAGATACCGCTTTTAGAGATCGATGAACCCTCTGTGAGAGCCCACCAAATAGCTAGGCTTAGGAAGCTCAAGAGCTCTAGGGATCAGGCTAAGGTGAACACTACTTTAACAGAGCTAGAGAGAGCATCCTCAAGGGGAGAGAATATAGTTCCTTATATATATAACGCTGCCATATCACTTGCAACACTCGGAGAGATCATGGGCGTTCTTAGAAATGTATATGGCGAGTGGAGCGAGCCAATAATATATTGAAGATACCGGGGGCGCTACATGGAGACCAGAGAGGAGGTTCAAATACTCGGAGCTATTGGTTTGAGAAGAAGATACAGAGTGCTCGTTGCAAAGCTAGGGCTGGATGGGCATGATAGAGGTGCTAAGATTGTTGCCAGAGCCCTCAAAGACGCTGGGTTCGAGGTGATCTATACAGGGATCAAGCAGACACCTGAGATGGTAGTTAGATCAGCGATACAGGAGGATGTAGATGTCATAGGGATAAGCATATTAAGCGGTGCCCACATGGCCCTCGTACCTGAGGTTCTCAGGCTATTAAAAGAATATAAAGCGGATGATATACCAGTAGTTGTGGGTGGCATAATACCGTGGGACGATGCTATAAAGCTTAAAAGCATGGGCGTCTCGGAGGTTTTTTTCCCAGACACCCCACTGTCGCATATAATTGAGAAGATTAAGGAGTTGGCGGAGAAGAGGAGGAAGGGGCTTGAGTAAGAGCCAGATCCAAGCTCTATTGGAGAAAGCGTTAGAAGGTGATCTCAGGGCGATCTCAAGGCTAATCTCCATAGTTGAGTTCCCAGCCGAGGTTGATCCAAGTACTATAGAGACCATAATGAGGGAGCTTATGAAAAGAGGTGGAAAGGCGCATGTAATTGGTGTAACAGGGGCACCTGGGGTTGGTAAGAGCACTCTTATATCTAAGCTGATAGCATATTATAGGAAGAAGCTCTATAAAGTAGCTGTTATAGGTATAGATCCGAGCTCGCCTTTCACACTAGGTAGCTTCATGGGCAACAGAGTTAGAATGCAGATCCACTCATCAGATCCAGGGGTATTTATTAGGAGCATGGCAACAAGAGGGGTCAGGGGTGGGCTAAGCGCTTCAACAGTGCTAGTGTTGGAGGCGCTTGATGGGCTTGGCTTCGATAAGATAATTGTTGAGAGCGTTGGTGCTGGGCAGACGGATATTGATATAATAAACATCTCCCACACGGTTCTAAACCTCGTTATGCCAGGAGCTGGCGATGAGATCCAGGCACTGAAGGCAGGGTTAATGGAGATCGGCGATATCTATGTCGTCAATAAAGCCGATAAGCCGGAGGCAGAGATCACGCTTAAACAGGTTATAGACGTTCTTAACTATGAGAGCTTTATAAGGAGTAGTGGGTGGAGACCTAGAGCCGTTAAGGTATCAGCTGTTATGGGGATGGGCATAGATGATCTCGCGACACTTATTGAGGAGCATGTTGAACATCTCAGAAAGAGTGGCTATTTCCAAGAGGTTGTGAAGAAGAGGAGAATATATGGATCGTTTATTGTGATTAAACACATAATAGAGAGCAGAGTCGAGGAGATCTTTAGCAGCAGCAATAAACACATACTGGAGATGCTGTTAAGAGGAGAGATAGACCCCTACACAGCTTCTCTGCAGATATTAAGCGAGGTTTTAGGTGGTAGAAGGTGAAGAAGATCTACAACGAGATCTTGGGAGAATATGTTGAGATCGTGAGGTGGCCTGTTGAGAGAATAATATCTATGAGTTCAGGTCTTACAGAGACGCTATATATGATGGGACTAGAAGATCTTATCGTTGGAACAGATGCCTTTTCAAATAAGCCTCCGGAGGCTAAGAAGAAGCCTAAGGTGGGAAGCTATATGCATGTTAACATGGACATAATAAGAGAGCTGAAGCCCGATATAGTTGTTACAATAACGGGTGTTCAGAGAAGCATAGTCGAGAGGCTAAGAAAGGAGAGAATCGCAGTCTACCCCCTCCCAATACCGGCAGACGTGGCTGGGATCATATCGAACACATCTATACTAGGCTATATAACCGGCTATATAGACAACGCTAGGAAGTTATCTACGGAGCTCCTTAGAAAAATTGGAGAGCTAATCCCAAGAGATCGTAGTAGAACTAGAAGCATACTAGCAGTACTCGATTTCGGCCCTAGAGGAGGTCTCTGGTCTCCTGGTAGTGCTAGCCATATAAGTGATGCCATCCACCTGGTAGGAGGCATATGTGCTACTGAAAAAGAGCCTGTATCATATGTTGAAACGAAAACAATCTTAGAAAAATTGGAAAGTGTAGATATAGTTATATATGAAAATGCCAGCTACATAACATTAGAACAGCCTATCGGATACGGATCATTTGCGGAAATGCTAGAAAAAAGAGGTATTAAATATTATAAGCTAGAGGTATTTCATGAAGAAACCCTAGCACATACAGGTCCTTCATTCATACTGGACTCCATGTCTAAACTCAAGAATATAATAGAAAGTCTATGAACATAGCTTAGCCAGAACACCTGAGCTAAAAGATATTAACAGTTATGCATCTCTAACTATGAAAAGGTGTAAGGCTACAGTTTTTAATTCTCAATGATAGTAGGGAATATAGATAACGAGTTAGAGGTGATAATCGATTTCTATATGACATCGGGGAAAGAGACGATATAGCAAATAATCATGAAAAGATCGAAAAGACATAGTTCATCAATCAGCTGTTTTCCGTCTCCGATAGAAGAAGGAATATGACGGAATAATTATATCTATATTCTCAAACACCGCCCATAGCTGAGTCATGAAGAGGGCTGAGAAAAGGGGTGAGAGTTGTACCATGTAGAAGCTATATTGCGAGTGATTACCGAGTATCCAGAGTATAACATATCCCAGCCACGTCATATATGTGGAGACTGTTAACATAGACATACATTGGAAGAACCTAGCAGCGGGTAGTAGAGCTGCAGATAATGCTATGGAACCTAAATATACATATATATTACCTCTTGCAACCGTATCTGGCGATACTGTTAGATAGAACGGGTTATCTCCATATAGCCACATCCAGGGGGCCGAAATAGGTGGGCCCTCGCCAGGAGCTGTTTTAGTTCTTAGATGCCAGCTTATAGCCCCGACTATGCTCTGGTCATACCATGCTTGAAGCCCAAAAAGCCGTATTATCGGTAGATTCAGCACCATAAAAACAGCTCCTGGGATCAGTATTAGATCCCTATAGATCCCTGTAATACTACGCCCATTTATAATCGAGATAACTATTAGAGGTAGTGCTGCGAAGACACCGCTCATCTTAGTGGAAATCGCTAGGCCGAGAAATACACCGGATAGTATCCATGAGTTTCTAGTTGCAGCATATATAGAGAGTGTTGTGAAGAGCGATAGGTATATGTCTAGCATTGCGACACCTGCCATATTCCTTATAAGCGGATCAGACGCGGCTAGCACTGAGGCTAAAACCGCATATATATCCCTCCTAGTTGCTTCTCTCACAATCAAACCTACGGCTATGCATAAAACACCCCCAGAGATCATCCCAGGTATTCTCCACCCCGCTGGGTTATCGCCTATAGAGGCCATGGAGAACATTAGGATATACTTACCAAGGGGTGGGTGTTCCATGTTGTAGTAGTTATTGATGTTCTCAGCATCCCCATACTCATATCCAGGCTTGATCTCTATGACGCCCTGGAGTTTCTCGATTTCCGAGAAAGCATTCCAAGAGGAGGCCCTCACATATATAGCCCATGCCTTCTCGATCTTCTTAACACTCTCAACACCTTGTATGGATAAGATCTGGTTCGCAATGATATTAAGATCGAATTGCTTATCTATAAACACGGTAGCCATGGGCCCAGAGGTTCTGGGTTGGATGCCCAGCTTCAGCATGATGTTCCGGGCTGAGTCTACATACCATATTTCATCTGAGATGTAGGAATTATAATATGGTAGAGAGGTATAATACGCATCTACAGCAAATATGAAGCCCGTGAACACAATTATAAAGGCAATAGCTAGCTTGATGTTAGCCCTATCTTGTATGGCTGACCATACC
>JAVVGG010000064.1:0-8424 GCA_032249275.1 Desulfurococcales archaeon | reverse complement strand
AACACCCGAGACCCCAGCATAGAAACCCCGCCCCTTAAGGGCGGGGAGGGGTCATAGCAGTTGTCTCTCCAGAAAAGACTTAAATTCCATCGGGCTCTACTATGTTTCAAGCCTTCTTACCATCAGCTTCGCAGGCGATAAAACCCAGCAAACCTAATCCCTTAAGGCGGCTATGTTTTTAAGTGGTTGCCTGTCTCTCTGACCTCCTCCCTGCCCTGAAGGATTGTACTTTCAGTTATGACCCTATATACTGGGTATTTCTCTGGCATATTGACAACCCTTATAAACATATTAGGTGTATCAAAACATCAGATAAAGGGTGTAGGCAATCGCCATAGATATCATTCCTTTCTCTGTATATTTGGCACTTGTTTGCCAAGGCTGGTAAACGGATCATAGAATGTGCTTTGTAAATGCAGCTGAAGCTCTGTCCTCTTAAATATGTGGGGATATATCTCCGAGAATATCCTATTAGTTTCAGCCTATGGTTCTTCTATCTAGCGGGGATATTTTTTCTAAGAAGTTATTATAGGGAGCTATAGTGGATAGAGGTGTGTGGCTATGTCGCAGCATCTAAGATCTACTGAGAGGCTGGCTTCCGTGTTTCTGGTTGCCTCTATATTTATATCGATAGGATCTTTTCCGAATTTTCTACCTGGGTTCCAGGGCTATGGAGGTCTCTTAATAACAGCGGGGGTTTTCCTCATATTATTATCTCTTTCTATGATGGGCTATGCTCTCTATGCTGTGAACATGGTTATGAGGGTAGAGATCTATAGCAGCGGTGGGAGAGGGTTTGAAGGGGATGAGATTGAGATCGGCTATACAATATGCAATAGAGGTCTCTACCCACTTCTATTTATAGAGCTCTTACTAACATATCCCATCCATCTGAGACTTGTAAAAGGATCTAGGAGAGCCCTAGTATTGGTACCGCCTAGAGGGTGTGTAAAATACGCAGCTGTTTTTGAGGGGAGGACTGGGAGTCACGTTATAGGCCCTCTAAAATTTGTTGTGAGGGATCCTCTAGGTCTTTTCAGGAGTGAAGAAACAGAGATCGGAGGGCCTGTAGAGCTCAAAGTGCTTCCTAGATATATACCTACCGGCTATAGGGAGAACATAGCTCTTGCAAGGGCCGTTGGGATTGCTAGGTCTAGAATAGCTGGGGGAGGCACGGAATTCCTAAGCGTGAGGGAATATAGAGAGGGTGACGAACCTAGGAGAATCGTGTGGAGACATACAGCTAGGTGGAGGAAGCTCATAGTGAAGGAGACAGAGAAGGAGGCTTCAGCAGGCATCATATACATACTACCAGTTGATGGATCAGCATTCAGGGGCCCATATAGAGAAACACCATTCGAAATATCAGCAAGAATCATAGCAACCCTGGCTAAGAGCTCCTCGCAGAGAGGCGATAGCATGGCTTTAATAGCGTTTGGAAGGGGTTTCCTAGATATAGTGCCTCCTATAAGGGGTGTTGATGCTTATAGAAAAATTATATCATCCCTTTCCAGAATAGCTTTTTCCCCTGACATGGGGAGGTCTATAGACGAGGATCATATGAAGCTTGTAAGAGCCATAGCTAGATATGTGGGTGAGGGGAGCTTTGCCCTCCTATTCCTCCACCCAACAATGGATCCCGAGTATGCCTCTAGCCTAGCAGAACTCGTGGGGAGAGCCGTGAGGATCTCTGGAGGATCTATATATGCTGTGATCCCAACCCCAGATGTTTATGCCACAGGCAAGAAAGACCTTGCTTCGAGGTTAGAGGCTCTACGCATGATCAAGGGCAGTATGGATATTGTGAGATCCTCCTTTAGAAGGGGGGTTCCCGCAACTAGCGTGTCGTATAGAGATATAGCTAAGATCTCGAGGATGATTGAGCTATCAAGAACACCTTAGTCGTGGGGAGTTTAGAATTTCATTAAAACATTCATAACCATTAGAGTAGGGGCTGATATTGTGAGAACCATTGAGAGGATATATATAGCTATGAGGAGTGAGTAGAAAAGCTTTAACCCCCTATAGATATCCCTATAGCTTGGGAGCTCACCCTCACCTAACGAGTAACTACCGATCTTCTCCAGCCTAACACCTAGAGCTCCAGCAGCTGCAGACATAGGGTGTCCTGCATTGATGCTCTCGGTCTTACCCCTATATATTTTATAAATCCTATATGCCTTATCTACTTTCCCACCAGCTATTGGTGCTAATATAACAATCAATATAGCGGTGATCCTTGCTGGGATGAAGTTCACAATACTATCAGCCTTTGCAGAGAGCCACCCGGCATAGATATATTCAGGTGTTTTATATCCCAGGGCACTGTCGAGAGTATTTATAATCCTCTGTGCGAGACCGCCGAGGGGGCCGAAGAGGGCTGTATAGAATAGCGGGGAGGCGATCCCGTCTACAGCGCTTTCGAAGAGGGATTCTATTGCTGCAGATGCTATGTGGCCCTCACCTAAATTCTTTGTGTCTCTCCTAACTATTAAAGAGGTTCTCTCTCTAGCACATGGGAGATCTCTCTTCTCAAGGCATCTAGCTATTGAGATTACAATATCTCTTAGAAGCCTAATGGGGGTTGAGATTTTAACTATATATGATGCCACGAACATCCATAAAACCTCGCTAACTAGGTATGATATGTATAGGGCATAAGCATATAGGGCTAAATGTGTTGCCATAGTGATTATCCATGTTATAGCCCCCCTCAGCCTTGTAGATCCTGGGGGAACCAGCTTTCTCGCCATTATATAGCTTGTATATACTGGGTGTATCTTTAGCATTATCCCGCTGTGATATGGGTATAGAAGATCCATTATAAGGCCGATCAGGATTGGGGCTATTCTGTAGAGGGGGTTGGATGGGACTAGATATTCAATCATAGGAATACCCATGAGGCTATAAATACTAGGTAGCATAGCTCACCTGAGAATCCTATTACATCTCCACTCACATACCCGGGGATCCTATTAGCTATAGTTGAGATAGCTATTGAAGATAGCATGCTTATTATAAGTGGATAGATGTTCCACCACATGCCTATCTGATATAAGGCGGCTATATAAATGGTAGATGTGATGATGAGAGAGGTTATAGCGCCTCCTGCTCTAAGCCTCTCCTTAAAGATCCTTCCTAGCCCTTTATAAGGCTCCGCACCTCCAAGCCAGAGTGTGACCACCATTGAGGCTCCCTCAACAATCTCTCCGAGCAATAGGATCGTTGGTAAGAGCTCTGACCGTGTTGAAGATATTGATGAATATAGGAGGACTAGATAGAGGGCTGCTATAGAAATCCCATAGGATCCTCTATATCTATCCTTCATAACCTCCCCAGCATCCCTGCCGAATCTGTGGGCGAGGAGGGCCTCGCCATAGTCTATAAAGCCGTCGATATGTATAAACCCCTGGATAATCATGTGGAAAGCTATGGAGATACCCGCTACAAAGCCCTCTGGATAGTGTTTTACAAGCACATAGGATAGCAGGAATATCGGGGCCCCTCTGAGGAGACCAGCTATAGGTGCTAATGGGAAGTATTGTGCAGCATCATATATAGATCTATATCTCCTTGGCACAGGATATACCGTTAGGAAGGAGAGCAAGGCTAGGAGACCCCCTATAAGCCTCAACGAGAACCCTTAATAGAGTATTGATGAAGGAAATATCTATGATATTTGCTATTATATTAAACCAGCTTATATCCCCCTTTAAAGATAACATTGATTGGCGTTTCTATGGGGGAGAAGGGGTTTAGATATGTAGGCAAGCCCATACCAAGATTCGATGTTGACAAGGTATATGGTGGAGCTTTATTTGCAAGCGATATAGAGTTGCCGGGGATGCTATATATAAAGCTCGTGTCAGCCCCATATGCCCATGCCAGGATAAAGAGAATAGATTATTCAGAGGCCCTCAAGATACCAGGGGTTGTGGCTATCTTTACAGGCGAGGATTTCCCGTATAAGGTTGGGATATATGCTGCGGATAGAGATGTGCTTGCAAGAGAGAAGATCCTATATTATGGACATCCATTCGCAGCGGTTGTTGCGGAGAGCCTAGATATTGCTGAGAAGGCTGCAGAGCATATAGATATAGAGGTGGAGCCTCTCCCAGCTGTCTTCACAATTGAAGAGGCCCTGGCCCCTGGAGCCCCTGTGATACATGAGAGGCTCGGGGAATATAGGAGGGCTCCCTTCATCAACCCGGTTCCGGGGAGCAATATAGCTAATAGAGTTAAGCTGAGGAAGGGAGATGCTGTCAAAGCTATGGAGGAGGCTGATGTGGTTGTGGAGGAAACATATAGATCTGATCCTCAGTCCCACGCGTATATGGAGACATGGGCTGGGGCGGCTAGAGTTAGAAGCGATGGTACGATAGAGGTTTGGTCCTCACATCAATCGCCATTTGCGGTTAGGAATCTTCTTGCAATGTCCCTCAGCATACCTGTTAGCAGGATTGTTGTTCACCACCTCTATACAGGGGGTGGATTTGGGGGGAAGGCGGGTCTTCTCCTAGAGCATATACCTGTTCTCATATCTATGAAGCTAGGCGGCAGGCCCGTCTATCTCTCGCTGAATAGGGAGGAGAATTTCTACTATATGGCGCAGAAGCCTGGCTTTATGTTCAAGATGAGGACAGGTGCTTCGAGGGATGGGAAGCTTGTTGCACATATAGGTGAATACTACCTCGATGCGGGTGCATATGCTGATTACACGGTTAATGTCATAAGATCCTCAACGTTTATGGCTACGGGCCCCTATGAGATACCCCATATAAGTGTTGATGGATACGCTGTATACACGAACAAGGTGCCCACAACAGCTTTCAGAGGCTTTGGCGTTCTCGAGCTAACCTCCGCTTTCGAGCAGCAGATGGATATTCTGGCCGAGAAGCTTGGAATCGATCCCATAGAGTTTAGGCTGATAAACACCCTCAAACCAGGATCCTCGATAACCCCAACCCAGGAGATCCTGGCTGAAGACGCTGGAGACCCGGCAGGGGTTATTAGAAGGGCTGCGAAGCTTATAGAATACCACAAACCCCCAGAAAAGCCTGGAGAGCCTTGGAAGGTGAGGGGTAAGGGGATAGCTGCTGCGTGGAAAGGGCCTGTACAGCCTCCTAATGCTGCTTCATCTGCAATTGTTAAGCTCAACGAGGATGGATCTGTAGATGTGCTTGTGGGAACCGGGGAGTTTGGTCAGGGGACGATAGTGGCTCTAGCCCAGATCGTTTCTGAGGAGCTAGGGATACCCATTGAGAAGGTAAGGATCTCTCCACACAGATCTACAGATCTTGTTCCATATACATGGCAAACAGTAGGTAGTAGGGGTCTCTTCAGCGATGGACAGGCTCTTCTAAGAGCGATCCAAGATCTGAAGGAGCAGATAAGGGAAGTCGCTGCGAGGGCTTTCAACGTGTTTAAGGATGAGATAGAGATTAAAGATGGCAAAGCATGTGTTGCAGGAAAGCCTAAGGAATGCCTATCCCTCGAGCAGATAGCCCTTGGATATACCTTCCCAAATGGGGAGACCATACATGGTCCGCTAATAGGAAGGGGATCCCATGTGCCTTCAGGAACAACATATCTAGATCCGGAGACTGGGAAGGGGAGTCCAAAGCCCTTTGTAACATTTGTTGCGGGGGGTGTTGAGGTGGAGGTCGATCTTATAACTATGCAGGTGAGGGTTCTAAAAGCGGCTTTCGTAGCAGACACACCGTTTATAAATCCAGGGCTGGTAGCTGGCCAGATATATGGGGGTGTTTTAATGGGTATAGGGCTAGCGCTTAAAGAGGCTATATCTTTCGACGAGACTGGGGCTCTGAGAAACCCCAGCTTCCTAGAATATAGGCTTCCAAGGGTTGAGGACATGCCTCCCGAGATAGTCTTCGACAGCCTAGGTGTTCCACAGAGAAACGCTCCATATGGTGCAAAGGGTGTTGGAGAACTCACAGCACTTCCGTGGCATGCTGCTATAGCTAATGCAATTTACAGAGCTATAGGTGTGAGGGTTAGAGAATACCCTATAACGCCTGAGAGGTTGTTAAAAGCTATTAAGGAGCAGAGGCCTGAGCTTCTAGAGATGCTTAGGAAATCCATGATCGGGTGATCCAATGGCTCTGGTATTCAGAACGACTCTCCCGGACTTCGAATATCTATCACCGGAGAGTCTTGACGAGCTTCTAGCCTTGAAGTCGAGGTATGGTGATAGGGCAGCTATACTAGCTGGTGGAACCGTGCTTATAAATCTCATGAGAACCGGGTTTAGATATGAATATGTGATAGATATTAAAAGGGTTAAGGAGCTGACATCCCTTGAATATCTCGAGGGGAGGGGATTAACTATAGGAACTGCTGTGACCCTCAGGGAGCTTGAGAGAGCCGATGTTGTTAAGAGCAAGTACAGTGTGCTTTGGGATGCTGTAAGACAGATCGGGGATTTCCATCTAAGAAGCAGGGCCACGATAGGGGGGAATATATGTAATCCAACGCTTCAGGCAGATACTATACCGCCCCTAATGGTTTTAGAGGCTAGGGTTGAGATCTCGTCTATGAGGGGGACCAGGGTGATCCCGATATGGGAGCTTATTAAAAGGGGAGGTGGCTTCTCTCTAGAGCCTGACGAGGTGATCACAAGGATCTATGTTCCAGAGCCTCCCCAGGGATCTAGGGGGGCTTATTTTAAGGTCTGGTGGATCCTCGGGATCGCTGCTCTAGCCGCTAAGATCGATAACCCTGGTGAGAGGATTGTGAGGATAGCCTACTCCTCTGCAGCCCTCCAGCCAATTCTTGTAGAGAATACCGAGAAGATCTTTAGACAGGATAAGCCTATTACAACTTTGATCAGCGAGGCGGTTAGATATGTGAAATCAATAGTAGATCCTCCAGCTGATACGAGGGCTTCTAGGGAATATAGATTGCATCTAATAGAGTTCGGAACAGCGTATCTCCTCAGAAAGCTATTAGGAGGCGAAAGCCTATGAAGATCAGCCTCACAGTTAATGGGGTTAAAAGAACTATTGATGTAAGGCCTAGCGAGAGGCTTATAGATGTTCTTAGAAACAGGCTTGGGATCAAAAGCGTTAGAGCAGGATGCCTGGTAGGTGATTGCGGTATCTGCACAGTGATCATGGATGGTAAGCTTGTGAAATCATGCACAGTGCTAGCGGTTGAGGCCAATGGCTCGAATATAATTACCTTAGAAGGGCTTTCAGAGGGTATGAAGCCTTCCTCTGTACAGAGGGCCTTTGTAGAGTCCTTTGGATATCAATGTGGCTACTGCACGCCAGCCTTTGTGCTCACGGCATATTGGATCTCTGAGAACATGGTTAACGCTTCTGATAAGGAGATCTCAGAGGTTCTTAACAGCATAGTATGTAGATGTACAGGATATAAGCAGATCCTAGACTCGGTGAGACTAGCCCTTAGATGGAAGAGAGGTGGGGAACACGGCTAGGGGTGTGCAGTCTATCAAGGAGGAGGTTGAGAAGGCTAATAGGGATGCTGTTGAGCGGATGATGGAGTCTGAGCCGTATTGGATCGACATGGATCTAGCTATAAAAGCCATCCCCGGTATGAGGGATTACATGCTGCTCCACGCCGGGCCACCCATAACATATGAGAGGGCCTCGGGCCCCTTGAAAGGGGCTCTCATAGGTGCAGCCATCTATGAGGGGTGGGCCAGCTCTCCTGAGGAGGCTGATAGAATGCTTAGAAGGGGGGAAATTGTTATCGAGCCTGCTCATCACCTCAGCTCTGTAGGCCCCATGGCAGGTGTGATCTCTCCCAGAATGCCGGTTTATATAGTCAGGGATCGGAGGAATCCTGGGAGATATGCCTACTCAAATATGAATGAGGGCATTGGGAGGGTTCTCAGATATGGTGTCTATGACAGAGATGTTATAGATAGGCTTAGGTGGATGGAGAGGGTTCTCTACCCAGTGCTTAGAGAGGCTATAAGGGCTATGAGGAGGGATGGTAGAGAGGGCCTTGACATCAAGTCCCTCATAGCACAGGCTATACACATGGGTGATGACTGCCACAACAGGCTTGTAGCCGCTACTACCCTCTTTATAAAGGAGATGGCTCCCTACATCTTCTCAACAGATTTCGAGAGATCCTTGGTTAGGGAGGCATATAGCTTCGTATATGGAAACCCGTTCACAACCCTCAACATAGTTATGGCGGGGGCTAAGGTGATGACCATGGCAGCCCATGGGATAAGATATAGCACGATAGTAACGGTTATGGCTAGGAATGGAACGGAGTTTGGGATAAGGGTGAGCGGGCTTGGGGATGAGTGGTTCACAGCGCCAGCGCCTATACCTAAGGGCGTGTGGTTCCCGGGATATTCAGAGAGGGATGCCAATCCAGATATAGGGGACTCTGCCATAACGGAGACAGCGGGTTTCGGGGGCTTTG
>JAVVGG010000063.1:0-8499 GCA_032249275.1 Desulfurococcales archaeon | reverse complement strand
ATAAATATATATTTTAAAGCCCTCAAAGCCCTTTATGAGGACAATGCCCAGAAGGGCTTCGGGGTTTTAAGTATAGATGGAAGCCCGGTGCCGCTGGGCTTGACCGCCCTTCTGAGAAGCCTCCTAGGGCATATCGCCCGGGAGGTGGAATGGAGGGGAGCCCCCGATGCCACAGGGCTAAAAACCCTATGGATCGAGTGGCAAAGCAATCCAAAACAAAAGAATATCAACGACAATCAATAACCATCGAGGGACAAGCGGAATGCTGTTAGAAAGGCGACGCTGTTGATAGGACGTTGGTTTTCTTCAAAGGATTGAGGGTATAAAAGCGTTCAAGTAATTTATCAATTAGTACTCTGTAAAGCGACGGTGCGGATTTTGAAGTTCCCACTAGATCATGTATGTATAAAGACAGGAATATTATGTCCTAGGTGTCAGAAGCTAGTATCATCAGGGGGTATTGAGAGTTTTGAGGTTGAGGTTATGAGAAGGCTTATTGAGTTAGAGGAGGATCAGGAGTTAAAGAAATATATGCAGAATCTAAGCTATGTCAAAGCATATAGGTTCGAGGACTCAATAGTTGTTTTGATCCGGAGAAGCGGTGATGTGCCACATGATATATATCAAAGACTATCAAGGATTCTTAGTGAAAGTCTTAGAGCCAGGGTGAGAGTTATAAATGGATCCTCAAGAGATCTTAAGAGCATAGCATCGCAACTTCTATTCCCCGCTAGGATTCTCGGCATAAATATTGTGTGGCTTCCAAATGGAACAAGCTTTCATGTGCTTAGAGTATCTAAGAGAGATCTTAGATATATATCGATCCCTATAGAGGCTGCAGAAAAGATATTATCGTTAATAATTGGTTCCGATGTTCAGATCAGAGGAGAATAGCTTCGCTGAATAGAATTTAAATATCTCTCTCAAAAGATTTGTAGCATATCCTCCAGGGTCAAGACAGAACCAGATAATATTAAGATCAGGATCTAGTAGATCTATTTTTATAGGGAGTATTAGCGGTCTTCTAATGATAGATCTAAGCTTAGGAATACATGGTTCTAGACCAAAAGTCTCGATCGATGTAATGTAGATCTCTCTATACTCTCCCTCTATGTCTTTTGATGAAAGCTCTTTTCCAGGAATTTGAAGACCAAATAGTCTCGATCTTAAGAGCACTTCACCTTCAGCGATCTGTAATCCTAGTCCATGCTTTTTCCATCTATAGCTGAGATAAAGGTTGAATAAATATGAGTATGCTGCTGATATATATAACTCAATATATTCTCTTGAGACTCTCTTTAGAGCCTTCGCTGCGTCTCTGCTACTTAAATACTCGCTGCATATCCTTTTCTCTATATGCATCCATCTGGGCCCTGAATCAATGATCTTTCTACATGTTTCGATGATTTCCAGCATCATTTCATCTGTGGATCTATTTCCTGGAGGCCTTCCATTTATTAAAGCGTAGATTGCCTTTTCAAGCTGATTACATAATAGTGCTAGCCCTACTATATGTGTTATAGGCCTTGCTACACCGAATCTCTGATAGGAGTAGTAATTCGGTATATATCCATGCTCCGATATTTTAAATAGGATCTTAAGTAAATCTTTTCCAGTATTCCCTATGATCTCTCCTATGTTGATTTTAAAGCAATTACCTATAATATCTCCTCTTCTAGCATGTTTCGATGTAATCCCTACTAGGATTGCCTCTAAATTTCTATCTAATATATAGGTCATGAGGTTCTCCGGCTCCTCAACGGTCACAGCTTGATAGGTGCTTGCTCTCGCATCCTTAAGCCCATAGTACGATATCCTTTTTGGCCTGAGATATCTTTTTAAGATCTTCATTGCGTTATAGGTGTCAATGCCTCTCTTTATGAGAAGATAGACAAATATGTTGCCACGATCTAAAAGAGGCTTTATCGGAGGCCTAAGGATCCCCATTTCTCTTGTAAATTCGTATACATAGAAATTATGCTGATCTAGAGGTTTATATGGTATGAGAGGTTCTTCACGTGTCATGTAACATTCCATTCCAAGCATCAGATCTAAGTTAGATCTGGTCTCTACACATTCAATTCTGCTCATAGAGAATCCTCTGGGATATATTTGAAGATTTAGTAAGTCTAATCTAGTATAGACTTAGTCCGCCAGTAATTTTGTCTATAAGCTCTGATGGTGCAGGGCCTAGACCAACTGCTGTTAAGGTTCCTGGCTCTAACTCTGTTCTCCCTGCATCTCTTATTAGAGAGCAGGGGAGACCCTCCTCTTTACATCTATTATAGATTCTAACTAAATCCTCTTCACCGCCTCCCTTCACAACCACTTTTTTCATTCCCTGTTCCCTCCATAAATCTAGCCACTCTCTGCATCTCTGGCTCTCCATGCATATAATCACCGCTTCTACAGCTGCATGGGCTACTTGAACGGCTAGCTTTCCTGGGCTTATCTTTAGATCCGTTCTCACAGCTATAACCTGTTTATATTCTCCCACAGATATCATCTCCATGTATCAGATTTTAGATTAAATGAATAGCTTATACTATGATCCCTCCCCTTTCAATTCTATAGTAGATCATCTTATTTATGCTGGGGTCTCGGGCGTTACCCCTCTTAACGGGGTTATCTCTTTCTATGATCATCGGGTTGGGGGTAATGGGTGGGGATCCTCCCCTCACCGGGTCATCGAAGGACTCTAAGCCCTCGGAATTTGAACCCCAAGCCCTCAAACTCTTAAACCTCATTATCAAAAACATTTGCGCTCCTAAGCTTAAAAACACAAACATACCCGCCCTAAAGGACGAGGTTTGCCAAACTTTAATATCACGTCTTGTCGCTAGACTTTCATGAGATCTTTTTGAAAGCTTCTCTTAACTTTTGCCATGTAGATCGTAGATCTTCAGGAAGTACCTTCGCACCTCCTGTTATTGGCATGAAGTTTGTATCACCACTCCACCTAGGAACTATATGTACATGTAGATGCCCTTCCACCCCTGCTCCAGCCACCCTTCCAAGATTTACACCTACGTTATAGCCCTGTGGCGAGTACACCTCTCTAAGGGCTGCTATGCTCTTTTTAATAACATTTATTAGATCTAACGCTTCGGCATCATCTAAGGACTCTATGTCACCTATATGTCTATATGGAGCCACCATAACATGTCCTGTGTTATATGGATATGAGTTTAGTATTACGAAGACCTTTTTAGATCTATAGACAACATATGTATCCTCATCATATCCAGCTACAGCTTCACATAAGAAGCACCCTTGCATACGTTCAGCGCTTTTTATATAGCTCATTCTCCATGGAGCCCATAGCCTATACATCAAAGCACACCTATAGTATGGCTATTGCTTCAATTTCTATAGGTGAATCTCTGGGAAGCTTTGAAACCTGAATAGTTGTTCTAGCTGGATATGGAGGTTTAAAGAACTTCTGATACACATCGTTGAACTCTTGGAACTTAGAGAGATCTGTTAGAAAGGCTGTCACCTTTACAATATTATCTAGATCGCCTCCTGCCTCTATAACGATTGTTCTTATATTGTTGAGGGCTATCTCAACGGCTCTTGAAAAGGGCTCCCTAACAAGCTCACCTGTTTGAGGATCTATTGGAAGCTGGCCCGAGATAAATAGGATCCTTCCAGACGCTATTATACCCTGACTATATGGGCCCGCAGGCATGGGAGCTTTTTTACTTTCAACCATTTTCTTCTCCACATTCTCACCAATTCGTTGTTCCTAACTGCAATATATAAGATCTTCATAGCTGAAAACTCCACCCTTCAGCTCAGGAGAAGGGAGCAGGACTGAAAATCCTCTTGGCACTCTTGAATTAGTAATTTAAGCTCTAGAAGATCAGGATATAGTGGGTTAAAACATGAGTGTGACCTTCGCAGAGTTAGGAGATCTTAGAGTGGGAAGTCTCTTGATAATAGATGGCGAGCCATGCAGAGTTGTGGAGATCTCTAAGGCTAAAACAGGTAAGCATGGATCTGCAAAGGCCCATGTGGTAGCTATATCGATAATTACCGGGATCAAGAAGACTCTTGTCGCTCCTGTAGATACTAGGGTTGAGGTGCCGATAGTAGATAAAAGGGTTGGACAGATACTAGCGGTTAGTGATAGGAACATACAGGTTATGGATATGGAAACTTTCGAGACGTTTGAGACAGAACTTCCTAAAGATGAGGAGCTTGTTAAGAGACTAGCACCTGGTAAGGAAGTGGAATACTGGGTTGTGATGGGTAGGAGGCTTATTATGAACGTTAGAGGCTAGGGCTTTGAAGTCTCTAGAGAAGATAAGAGAAGCTGTTGTTAAGCTTATAAAGGGCTCTGATCCGTATGAGCAGGCTGTAGATTTTTTTATTAAGGAGCTCCAGAAAAACCTGATCCAAGCAGATGTAAATGTTAAACTTGTATATGAATTGAGCAGCAAGATCAGAAACCAGGCCAGGTCTTCAGAGCCTCCCCCAGGGTTTTCTAGAAGAGATTGGTTTATAAAGATAGTTTATGATAACCTCGCAGAGTTATTCGGAGGTGATAGAACACCTAGCATAACACCTCAGAGACAGCCATATGTGATCCTTATGGTAGGTGTGCAGGGATCTGGTAAGACAACTACATGTGCTAAGATCGCTTATTTCTATAAGAAGCAGGGATATAGACCATGTCTAGTGGCAGCTGATACATATAGGCCGGGAGCCTATGAGCAATTAGCACAGCTTGCATTCCAAGTTGGGGTTCAGATATATGGTGAGCCAGGCTCCAACAATCCCGTAGAGATAGCTAGGAGGGGTGTTGAGACGCTCGTCAAAAAAGGATGTAATATAATAATAGTAGATACGGCAGGACGTCACGGATATGGCTCTGAACAAGCCCTCATAGAAGAGATGAAGAGCATAGCCGATGCTATAAAGCCTGACGAGGTCATGCTTGTCATGGATGCTACAATAGGGCAAAGGGCATATGATCTAGCCAAGAGATTCCGCGAAGCAGTCCCCATAGGATCTATAGTAGTTACCAAGCTAGATGGGAGCGCAAGGGGAGGAGGGGCTCTTTCTGCTGTAGCTGCGACCGGCGCTACGATCAAATTTATAGGGACAGGGGAAAAGATCGATGAGATAGAGGTTTTTAACCCAAGGAGATTTGTAAGCAGAATACTAGGCTTGGGAGATATAGAGGGTATAATAGAGAAGTTCAGAGCTTTGGAGGAGAGTAAGGAGTTGGAGAAGAGGTTGGGAAGAGCCATAGCGACTGGAAAATTAACGCTAGCAGATGTCTATGTGCAGTTGAGAAGCCTTATGAAAATGGGACCGTTGGTTAAGATTCTCCAGATGATACCAGGAATATCTACGCTAACGCTGGGAGAGGAGGAGATAAAGGTTGGCGAGGAGAAGATGAAACGTTGGATATATATAATGGATTCCATGACCTATGATGAGCTGGAGAACCCCAAGATTATTGATAAAAGTAGAATGAGGAGAATAGCCCTCGGGGCTGGTGTAAGTGTTGATGATGTGAAGGAACTCTTAGCATATTATGAGAATCTCCAGAAAATGATTAGGGAGGTCAAGAGGAGGAGAATCCCATTATTAAGGGGTCTTAAAAGAGAGGAGGCAGGGGGCGAGGGTGCATAGGCCAAGGATTAGGGTAGTGCTGGTAGGCACTGAGGGCTCTATAAATCTCGGTATGGTTGCAAGGCTATGCAAAAATTTCGAAGTTCACGAACTCTATCTAGTAGATCCAAAGGCTTCTATAAATGAAGAAGCATATAGCTTCGCCGCGGGGGGTAGGGAGTATCTTGAAAGAGCTATTATAGTTAACAGGCTTGATGAAGCGTTATCGGGATCAGATTTAGTTGTGTGTACATCTTCTATAGTAAGAGAGAAAAGCGATCCCCTTAGACAGCCTATAGAGCTGGAACAGTTTTTAGAGATTCTCGAAGGTAAAAGCCTGGTTTCTATAGTGTTTGGTAGAGAGAGTACTGGTTTAACTAGAAAGGAGCTAGAACTATGCAACATCTATCTTCACATAATGGCTAACGTGTCATACCCTACGTTGAACTTATCACATGCAGTAGCTATAGTGTTATACTCGATCTTTAAGAAATTGTCTAGCAGATCTTCGATCGATATTGTTGAATATCCCTCTAGTGAGGAATATAGAATAGCTATGAAATATATCAAGGAGGCCTCCGAGCTTACTATGAATGATGAGAGACAAAAGATTTCAGCTATAAAGAGTCTCGAGAGGATTATATATAAGTCAAATCCAACTAAGATGGAACTCTCATACTTTATACTTCTTCTCAGAAGGCTCCTTAAGAAATATATTATCCAAGAGGAGGGGGCTCAATCAGTCGATCGACCCTAAATCACCGATCATCCTATGTCGGCGTCATCATTAACCATTTCTAACCATTTCGAACCGCTAGCTCTTCAACCTCGATCCTATATGCCTCTGGAAGCTTGCTCTCAGCTCTTCTAAGGGCCTCCTTAGCGTTTTCAACATCTTTCTCATTATTTACATATACAACCATGATCTCGTCGCCAGGAGAGGCTATTGCTGCGACACCGATAGGCTTTCCAAACGCTAGTCTCATACCATCCTGAAGCCTATCCGCCCCTGCAAAGGCCAGCATCTTATTCTCTCTAAGCACGTGGTGAGGGTATTTTTTAACCACTAAGAAGAAATTAGTCTCACCAACACTTGTGGATAAATATCTATGTGCAGCTACACGTGCAGCCTCAAGGGCATTATGCCTTATAACACACCTAGTAGTGGCTATCAATTTAACAGCATATCTATACACACCTTTTGGGTTCCCCATGGTATATTTCGTTATCTTCGGCGGCGGCACACCCTGTATATATTCCTTCCTAGTATATGGGGGTTTCTCCTGCTGTGTATAGCATCTAGCCGGTCTCAATGGCATATTTCTAACACCACATTTTAATATGTTTAAGGCTTTTTATAGGTATGTATATTCTTAGATATATCTATTAAGTAGATCTAATAGCCTTTCGATCTTATGCGGCCTTAAACTAACCCCATATTCTCTCTCCTCCGAAATCAGATCTACATATAATTTCAAAAGCTCCGTCTTTAAGCTTACGAGATAGGCTTTTAGATCGTCAGAACCATGGAATTTCTCTATATTACATACAAGGGCGTCAGATATGATCTCCAATATTGAGGAGAATCTATATGGGAACTTTTTAGGAAGCTCGTCGAAACTAGGAATCGATCCTTTAGGAGCCTCATCACAAGACTCAGCATAGAAGCGTTTAATAATTTCATATGATCCCTTATTCCACGTAGATCTCCACACAATCTCTCTGAGAGAACCTAACATCTAGAAGAACATCACCCCTAGAGAATTATTCACAAGCAATAGAATAAATCAGGCTCTCTTCAATAATCTCTGTATTTTACTACAGTCCTTTTCTTAATTTAATGCTGTAGGTTTATAGATCCTTTAAATTTAAAAACCCTCCAAGAGATCGAGTAACAGTTTGATCCTAGAGATAATGCTATTGACCAATTAAAACTTAAAAACAAATAAATTCAGACTTAGATATCTACCCCTAGATGCTAGATTGGGGTTTCATAAGGGTGACTGACCTCCTCCTCTTTCAATTCTATAGAAGATCTCTTTGCAGAGGTCTCCAGCCCATTACCCTTGTTCCCCTTATGAGGGACTCGGGGCTATGGATTTATCATAGTCTCGAAGGGCTTAGGTTCGCTAGAGGGTGGCTCTAAGTCTCATGTGCATCGCCATCATAATCGGGAATGCTGGAGGATACCAGCTTATGAATCTTCATCCCCGCCTTAAAAGGCGAGGCTTTCAGTTATAAAGCTAGTGATTCTATGCTAAGGGTTAATCCCCTCTTATGAAGATAAAACTATAACTATTTAATAAAGAATAATTAGAAATACCGCGATAGAGGGGAAACACTCAGTTGAATATGAAATAGAAGTTAAGCTTGTTGATAAGGGAAACACGTCAAAGAAATGCCCAATATGCATTACAATAGAGAATCATGGGAGAATAGCTAGAGGTCTATTAAAACGCCACAAGCACAACAAGGTATTTAGCGCAGATCTAGTAAGGCGTTCAACATGCTCTTGAAGAAGAAAAACATAGCCCTAAGTTCCTCTACAGAGGAGATAGAGCTGACCTCCTCCCCGCCTTGAAAGGGCGGGGGTTCCCCCGCCCCTTTGTGGGCGGTTCATTGGTTCCCCCCATCTATTCGGGTTTACATCTGTCATTTGGGGGGCAGTGAGGGGGGCCAGAACTCCCCCGGGAGGATTTATCCTTAGCTTTTTCAATGCTCTCTTCCTGATGTTCAGCTTTCCTATGACATCCCTATCTGCTTCGAATTTGCATCTGGGGCATCTAAGCCTTCTATAGCCAATCTCCACCAATCCCTTGGAATCGCATTTAGGACACTTAGACGATGTCCCATTCGGATTTATAATGGCTAGCG
>JAVVGG010000062.1:0-8558 GCA_032249275.1 Desulfurococcales archaeon | reverse complement strand
ATATGTCTAGCGATCATAGTTCTCTCAGTTGCAAGCGGTTTTGCCACGCTGGTTAGTGCTCAGCAAGAGATCAGGCTATCGATACAGGATCCACCGAGATCCCAGTGTAAAACGTATGGTGGGGAGCTGAAGATAGGTATTGGGAGTAAGCCGAATACTCTTAACTGGTTTGTAGCTGGATCTAGCTGGGAGATACTAGTCCTTATGCCTATATACAACAGGCTTGTGAGATTTTTCAATGGTACCCTCGTCAAGGAGGTTGCTGAGAGCATTGATATGAGCTCTGATGGAAAGATCTATACTATAAGGATTGTGAGCGGTATTAAATTCCACGATGGATATCCATTAACCGCTGAGGATGTGGCATTCACAATAAATATGCTGAGGAACTACTCTTGGGCATATTACTATGGGGTCTTCAGAAATGTTGATAGGGCTGAGGCTGTGGATCAGAGGACTGTTAAGGTATATATGAAGATGGTTGATGCAGGCTTTGTTGAGAACGCCCTAAGCGTTATGAATATCATGCCAAAGCATATATGGGAGCCGAAGTTCAGGGAGCTTGGCGATGGGGTTGCCAAGTATAGCCCATCCCTTAAGGAGCTTGTGGGGAGCGGGCCATTCATAATAGTGGATTACCAACCAGATCAGTATGTAGCTTATAAGGCTAACGAGAACTATTGGCAGGGAAGGCCATGCATAGACCAGCTTGTAATGAGCTTCATAGGAGAAGCTAGTGTGGCGCTCCTATCCCTTGAAAAGGGCGATATACAGACGTATTCAGGTTTCATAGGCCCTGAAACAGCTCCGAGGATACTGTCTAACCCGAACCTAGCGATACATGTATATCAAAGCGACTTCTACTACCATTGGGGTCTTAATAACAGGAAATGGCCCTTCAACATATCCCTATTTAGAAAGGCACTAGCATATGCAGTGGACTATAATGCTATAATAAACACGCTGCTTATGGGCTATGGTATCCAGGGGAGCCCTGGCTTCGTGCCTCCATTCGGTGTTCACGCAAAGTGGTATAACCCGAACCTTAAATACTACACATATAACCTGACCAAGGCAGCTGAAATCCTGGATCAGCTGGGGTTCAGAGATGTAGATAAAGATGGTTGGAGAGAGGCTCCAGACGGATCTAAGTTCAAGTTCGAGATCTATCCACCAAACTATGACATAATAAGGGTCAGGGCTGCGGAGATAATAGCGGATAGCCTTGCCAAGATACCTGGTGGAGGGTTAAAGGCGGAGGTTAGGGTGGTTGAGTGGGCAACTGCGTGGTCTCTCATAAGAGGTGGGCAGGTTGATACATGGCTCTTGGGTAGTGGTCCTGGCTTCGATATATCTTGGCTTCAGACCAGGTTCCACTCAAAGGGTTCGGCCAACTGGAATAGATATTCCAACCCTGAGGTGGATAAGCTTATTGATCAACTAGTATCTGAGCTGGATCCGGAGAAAAGAAAGGAGCTGGCTTGGAGAATACAGGAGATCTTGGCGGATGAGGTTCCAGCTGTGAATCTCTACTATAGGAAGTTCATAGCACCTTATAGGCTCGATGTTTTCGATAACTGGGTTAGGCTCGTGGATGATGATCTAGCGAATTGGTGGAATTTCCTCTTCATATACTCGAAGACAGGTAGGCCTGCACAGGTTATCCAAACCCCCGCCGCAACTGTGACAGCTACGGCTGTGATAGAGACTGTTAAAACAGTGACGCCTACGCCTATGCAGCAGCCTGCTACTATAACAATTCCTCAAGTGCAGCAGACTCAACCTTTGCCGAATAGCATGATTCTTGCATTGATCGCAGCTATAGTCATAATTGCTGCGGCAGTCACGGTCTTAGTCATAATGAGGAGGAAAGGATAGTTTGTCCACAATAGGTTTTTTAGCTAGGAAAATCCTCTCCTCGTCCATAACTATTTTTGCAATAGTGACCACGGTATTTTTTCTTGTGAGGCTCACCGGAGATCCTTTTGCGGAGCTTGAGAACGACCCAAGAATATCTCCCGAAACCCTGGCCACGCTTAGAAGGCTCTATGGCATGGATAGATCGTGGTTTGAGCAATACATGTTTTACATCTATAACATGTTTAGAGGGGAGATGGGTTACTCGGTCAAATACTCCAGACCTGTGTTTGATGTTATAATTGAGAGACTACCCTATACAATAGCGCTTCTAGTCCCTGCAATAACCATTTCGAACTATCTAGCCTATAAGCTGGGTGTTGAGATAGGCTATAGAAGAGGATCCAGGGTAGACATAGTAGTTCTCTCGCTCTCCAATTTCCTCAGAGCCACTCCATATTTCTGGCTGGCTATAGTATTCCTATATATATTCTCTATTCAGCTAGGGGGGTTCCCCCTCTATGGGGCCATAAGCCCGGGAACTTCTTTTCCCTCTATCGAGTGGCTGATCGACTATCTGTGGCACTACACGGTACCTTTCCTAGTACTGGTTGTGAGAGGTGTCTTCACATTTGTGCTTTATGTGAGGAACTCCGTAATAGATATATTAGGAGAGGACTATGTATCCGTTGCTAGGGCTAAGGGCCTGCCCGAGGGGGTTGTTAAGAGCTCGTACGTTGCTAGAAATGCTATGTTACCAGTCATAACTGTTATGGGGCTTAGATATGCATTTATAATAGATGGTGCCGTTCTAACTGAAACAGTGTTCTCATACCCAGGTACTGGTAGGCTTGTGTTCGAGGCTATAGTTAACAGGGACTTCTGGCTTCTTCAAGGAGTGGTGCTTATACTCTCGATAAGCGTTGTGCTTGCTAATCTCATTGTGGATCTGCTATACGCCCTACTAGATCCCAGGGTTAGGAGCTCGAGGTGATCTATGGTGTGGAGATCCTTAACAGCTCTTAGATCCTCACTCGGAATTCTTATAACCAATAAGGCGTCTATGTCGGGATTCATATTATTGATAGGGTTTGTGGTGATGGCTCTTCTAGCAGATTTCATAGCCCCCTACAACCCCTATGAAAGGGTATCCCAGCCATTTGAGCCGCCGAGCGGTAAGCACTGGCTAGGCACCGACGATCTTGGCAGGGATCTATTCTCTCAGCTTATATACTCTGCAAGACTTTCACTATTGATCGGTTTTGTATCAGCAGCTGTGGCAACGATTATCGGGACCCTCCTAGGCTTATTAGCAGGCTACTACGGTGGTAAGCTTGATGAGGTTCTAATGAGATTCACAGATCTCTGGCTGGCTTTCCCAAATCTCCTACTAACTATACTTCTAGTCGTTCTATTCGCTCCACACATTGGGAATAGGATCGTGCCCATAATAATCGCCATAGCAATCAACTCCTGGCCCTCTGCAGCGAGGCTAATAAGATCTGCTGTTATATCTATAAAGCAGAGCCCCTTCATTGAAAGCGCCAGGGCTCTTGGAGCCAGTAATGCGAGAATAATTCTGAGGCATATTCTGCCAAACACTACATCGCTCATCATAGTTGAGGTAATAACCCTTATGGGTGGTGCGATGCTAACCGAAGCTTCTCTAAGCTTCCTAGGGCTCGGGGATCCTAGGGCTATTAGCTGGGGCATGATGCTTCACTACGCTCTACAGAGGAACGCTATATATCTCGGCATGTGGTGGTGGTTCCTACCCCCTGGGATATTGATAAGCCTTACCGTGCTAGCTGTGATACTCTTGGGAGCGGGTTTGGAGGAGTACTTCAATCCGAGGCTTAGAAGAAGGATATAATAGTAGACCCTAAGTAGATCCTTCTAGGGTTATCGCTGTAAGAGATTAAGAGATGTTGTAGATTTTTGTAAATACTTCTAAATATTTCTTATTATATTGTTTAGTGTTCTAGGTTTCCGAGATTCGCGAGGCCGTGATCCTCTAGGCAACTATGGGCAATCCCCCGCAGTAATGGGGCTGTTTCGGCTTTCATTATTATTTGTAGCGCTCATGTTCATTGATTTCTTGATGCTTATAAACTCAGAGATATATACTTATTGGTGACCCCGAGTTTCCGAGACCCGTAGGGCTGTGAAGCCTCTGGCGACAGGGGCTAAGCTTCTGCGGTGAGGGGGCTCGGGGAGACCGTTGAGAGGCAGATGGTGGAGATAAAATAATGAACCACCACCTGCTGAGAAACGGCTTGGAGTAGCGAGATAAACCACTCGTCAAGCCCGCAATTCGATGGGCAGTGAACTCTTTTAATACATATAGCCTCTATTCAGATATACTTTGGAGGTGTAAATTACTGGAGGAGATCGTTAGAATACCTGAGGAGCTTTGGCCTAGGAGGGGTGGGTGGAACGGTAAGGTTATAAATATACTTAAGAAACCAGGGGATAGGGTTTCTAAAGGGGATCCCCTCGTCGAGGTTGAGATTGAGAAGGCTGTGCTTGTTATAGAGTCTCCCTATGATGGGGTTGTCAAGGAGATCCTAGTACCTCCAGGAGGCTCTGTATCTCCTGGAAGTGGTGTTGTGAAGGTGGAGGTCTTTGGAGAAGGTTAGGCTGAGGGTCTCCCTCAACCAGAGATATTTGGAGCTCTCGAAGATTGTTTCGAGTCTCGGGATAGCTACTGTGTGTGAGGGCGCTCTATGCCCCAATATATTTGAGTGCTGGGGCAGCGGTGTGGCTACCTTCATGATTATGGGTGACACATGTACCAGGGGCTGTAGATTCTGCTACGTTAAGAAGGGCGTGCCCCAACCCATAGACCCTCTGGAGCCATATAAGGTGGCTGAGGCTGTTAAGAAGCTCGGCTTAGACTATGTGAGTATAACCTCTGTAGATAGAGACGACCTTCCAGACGGGGGTGCGGAGCACTTTGCAAGGACTATAAGGGCTGTTAAGGATCTAAACCCTGGTGTGAGGGTCGAGGTTCTCATACCAGACTTTAGAGGAGATCTAGATGCCCTTAAAAGGGTTGTCGTTTCAGGCCCCGACGTGCTTGCCCATAACATTGAGACTGTTAGGAGGCTAACACCTCTTGCCAGGGATTGGAGGGCTGGCTATGATCAGAGCCTCAGGGTTCTTAGACAGGCTAAGATCTATAATCCGGTGCTTATCACAAAATCCTCCATATTGCTGGGCCTTGGAGAGACTTGGGAGGAGGTTATAGATGCTATGAGGGATCTGAGGGATGCTGGGGTTGATATATTGGTTCTATCCCAGTATATGAGGCCTAGCCCCAAACAGCTGCCAGTGGCAAGGGTCTATAAGATCGAGGAGTTCAAGGAGTTGGAGGAGATAGCCTATAAACTCGGATTCTCGTATGTGATTGCCCACCCGCTTGCGAGAACCTCTTATAAGGCTAGGGAGGCATATCTAGAGGCCGTTAAGAGGATAGCTGGCCATGCCCCTCCTCAGGGTGATTTTTGACGGCCCTAGGGATCCACAGCTTAACATGGCTATAGATGAGGCTATAGCGAGGCTCAGAAGTAGAGTTGACTACGATACCCTCAGGCTATATATGTGGCTCCCAAGCGGGGTGAGCATTGGTAGGAGGCAGAATGCCCTGGATGTTGTCAATATAGATGAGATCAATAGGCTTGGGTATAAGCTGGTTAGAAGACCAACAGGGGGTGCTGCGCTTCTACATCCACAGGATCATGAGATAACCTATAGCGTTGTTCTAAGCAATAGCCATGAGCTCTACAAGCTAGACGTCGCTAGATCGGCTGCTAAGATAGCTGAAGGCATAGCATTCGCCATCAGAAGGCTTGGGGCCGATGCAGGGGTCAGGGGCTTGGGAGAGCCTGGCTTGAGTATGTATTGCTATGTGAATCCAGGATCTAGCGATGTATTGATTGGAGAGAAGAAGATCTCTGGGAGTGCCCAGAGAAGGGATTGGGGAGCCCTCCTACAACATGGAACCCTGCTTCTAACCTATAGCCACGAGCTATTCACAAGGGTTATAAAGGTGGGGGAGGCAGAGGATCTAGAGGCTAGGGATAAGGTGGCGGGGTTATGGGATTTCATTGGGGGGCTAGAGATAGGCGAGATCTATAGGGCACTCGCAGAGGGATTTGCAGAAGCCCTTGGCTATAGAGATGTTGTCTTCAGATCACTAGAGCCTAGAGAGATCTCTCTAGCCCTCACACTATATAGGGAGAAGTATTCTAGGGATGAGTGGAACATCTATGGCATAGATCCTGGGAGGAGGTAAAGGTGGATCTCATAACATATTCCGCCCATGACCCAGCTGTGAATGTAGCTCTAGACGAGGTTCTCCTCTCATCCGTTAGGAGGGGGTTTAGGGGTGGGGTTATAAGGATATGGATCAACTATCCATCTATAGTTATAGGCTATACCCAGGGGCCATGTGATGAAGCCAACTGTGAGGAGGCAGAGAGACTTGGGATCCCTATCATTAGGAGAATCAGCGGTGGTGGGACCGTGTATCACGATCTAGGGAATATAAATATATCAATAATATCCCCCTCAAAAGGGCTAAAACCTGTGGACGAGGTGTATAGAGAGGCAACGGGGGTTATAATAGCAGCGCTAGAGAAACTAGGAATCAAAGCCTGGGTGGAGAACCACAGCGACGTAGTTGTGAAAGGCTATAAGGTCTCGGGAACAGCCGCAGCGATCAAGGATAGAGCCTATCTAGTACACTCAACACTATTAGTATCCTCGAACATAGAGATTCTCAAAAAGCTAATAAAGCCAAGGCTAAACAGAGTTGCAAGGGGAGAGGTGACGCCTGCAAAGTACAACCCGAATAATCTTAGAGATATAGCAGGTATAACACTTAGAGAGGTGCTAGAAACATTGATCGACGAGATAGAGCATAGATACAGGCCTATAGAGAAGAGCGAACCAAGCGAAAAGGAAATCGAGGACTCCAAAAAACTAGCTATCAAGAGAATCGCCTTACAGCAGAATGCCCTGACCTAATATGGCGGAGAAGAGGCAGTTGCAGAACTGACTGTAAGTTTAAATACTTGTGAATACTTGTAGATACTTGGTGTATCGTGGAGAGGGAATGCTGGGTAAGCTTATAAGCATCCAATCCCTATTCATATTTGATGATGAGGCGATACCCCTATGTATTGGGCATATAGATATCCTCGGAGAGCAATGATACCTGAGCTCTCCACAGATGGGAGCCCAGTGGCGTTGGGCTCGACAGGCACCCATGAGGCTCGGGTGAAGCTGGTGATCCCGAGCCAAGGTGCAACCCCGCTAACGGAAATACAAATATTCACAAACACCATCAAATACCGTTAGCGGGGAAACGCTAGATCCCCCTGGATCTGATGAAAAGATGTATCACGCTCTTAGATGATTAGAGGTCAAATTCGCCGAAAATCTTTCCTATCGTATATGAAGTCTATAGATTATTCCCCATCATGAGTGGTGAGACTTTATTTGTGAGAGGATTGCTCTTGATTTGTTAGGGTATTTATGTGCTGAGTATTAGAAGATCACTTTGCTTATAAGTTATAAACTGAAAGTCTTGTCCTTTAAGGCGGGGTCAGTCAGCTAACATAATAATATATCTATCTTGGTATTTATTGTAGAAATATTTATGTTATAATACAATAGTTTGGGGATCCGAATGTCTAAAATGGATTTCGTCTCAATAGGGGAGGTCATGATACAGCTTAACAGCTTAACCCCTGGACCTCTCAGATATGCAAGGTATTTTGAGGTTCATGTGGCAGGGTCTGAAGCTAATGTAATGATTGGGTTAAGCAAGCTTGGATATAGAACCGGGTTTATAACGAGGGTGGGCAATGACGAGTTTGGCGAGATGATCCTTAGAACTCTTAAGGGTGAGGGTGTTGATATAACCCATGTCAGGGTTATGAAGGATGCTCCAACAGGGATATATTTTGTGCAGAGACATTACCCAATACCAGGTAAATCCACGGTTTTCTATTACAGACATTTATCCGCGGCATCCTATATGGATGAAAGCGATGTAGATGAGGAATATATCGGGGGATCGAGAGCCCTCTTCCTCACAGGGATTACACCAGCTCTTAGCGAGAGCTGCTATAGGGCATTTAGGAAAGCCCTAGAAGTAGCTAGATCCAGTGGTGTTGACGTAATATTGGATACAAACATAAGGTTAAAGCTCTGGCGAACACCTGAAAGAGCTAGAGAAGCTCTCCTACCAGTGCTAAGAGACACAAAGATCCTGATCACAAACAAAGAAGATCTAGCAATTCTGTTTCCAGAGACAAGCAGTACAAGAGAGCCTGTGAAGAAGCTGTTAAACCAAGGCATAGAAATAGTTGTAGTTAAAAAGGGAGAGGAAGGAAGCGAGCTATATACAAAAGAAGGGGGAGAAGTTGTTGAAAAAGCGATCAGCGTGCCAATCATAGAGGATGTAATAGGTGCCGGAGACGCCTTCGACGCAGCACTCCTAGCAAGCCTATACAGAGGCTTAGAACACTCCCAAGCCCTGAAATACGCAAACATAGCAGGAGCCCTAGTAGTAACTGTAAGAGGAGATATAGAAGCACAACCCACATGGGAGGTACTGGAGACCATGTCCAAATATCTGAGAGAAAAAATGGAATATATAAGATAGAGATCGAGAAAAGCAACGCTATACC
>JAVVGG010000061.1:0-8580 GCA_032249275.1 Desulfurococcales archaeon | reverse complement strand
TTCCCTCTCCACGCTACACCAAGTATTCATAGATAACCAGAGACATTTAAACTTATCATCAGTTCTGCAACAGCCTGTGAAGCCCCTATGGACCCGCGAAAAGTAGGTGGGTGCCGAGGGGAAGCCCGTGGCTGTGGGCACGGACAATTCGCATCCTACTACTGTATGCTATATATGTGGAAAGCTTATATCTTTTCTGAGACCCAAATATATACAGAGAAGAAGGTGGTTGTTGTTAGATGTCTGAGAAGAGGTTTAATGTTCTTAAACATGAACTTGTGCCTAAACATGAGATTATACCTATTGAGGAGGCTATAAAAATATTGAGGGAGCTCGGTGTTAGGCCTGAGCAGCTTCCGTGGATAAGGGCTAGCGATCCTGTTGCAAAGGCTATTGGGGCTAAGCCTGGCGATATTATTAGGGTTATTAGGAAGAGCGAGACTGCTGGTGAGATTGTTGTTTATAGATATGTTATAGCGGGGTGATCTTATGTCTATGCAGAGGGTAGATACATTCCCTATGCCTGAGGATCGATGGATCGTTATAGAGAGGTTTATAAAGGAGAAGGGGCTTGTTAGGCAGCATTTAAACAGCTATAATGATTTTATAGCCAGGAAACTCAGGGAAATCATCGAGGAGGAATCTATTGTCCAGACTTCGTCGCCGAACTTCTATGCAGTGATAACAGATGTTAGGATAGGGAACCCACAGGTTAGAGAGTTCGATGGAAGTATAAACACATCTATAACCCCCCTAGAATGTAGGATTAGAAACCTAACATATGCAGCCCCTGTCTATGTGAATATAGTGCTCGTAGAGATTGGGATCAAGAGTGCCTCTCCGGAACCCATACTCTTATGTGAGATACCTGTGATGGTTAGAAGCGTTAAAGATCCAACGAGCACTATGGATGAGAAGACTCTTAGGGAGATTGGCGAGGATCCAAGGGATCCGGGGGGATATTTCATAATAAATGGTAGCGAGAGAATATTGGTAGCGCAAGAGGATCTAGCTCCAAACAGGGTGATAGTGGACTATGCGAAGGAGGGTCTCAACGTAACCCATATGGCGAAGGTTGTCTCTGCAACAACAGGTTACAGAGTTCCTATAATACTGGATCGCCATAAGGATGGAACGCTCCACATATCATTCCCAGCCGTCACGGGGAAGATACCCTTCGCGGTTATGATGAGGGCTCTGGGGCTTGATAGCGATTACGAGATAGCCCTAGCCGTATCACCGGATCAGGAGATCCAGAAGGAGCTAATACCATCTCTACTGCAGAGCGCCGAGATAAAAACCTCTACAGATGCTCTAGAATTTATAGGTAATAGGGTCGCTATTGGCCAGCCCAGGGAGGTTAGGATCGAGAGGGCTGAGCAGATTATAGATAGGTATTTCCTACCCCATCTAGGCACTAGCAAGAATGATAGGCTTAAGAAAGCCCTTTACCTCGGCTATATGGCCCTCAAGCTTATAGAGTTCATGCTCGGAAGGAGGGAGGCCGATGATAAGGATCACTATAGGAATAAGAGACTGAAGCTAGCGGGAGATCTCCTCGCAGTCCAATTCAGGGTAGCCTATAGGGCTTTTCTAAAGGACTTTAGATACCAGCTTGAGAAGGCTAGGGCGAGGACTAGGAAGGTAACTCAGATAAGCGCTCTAGTAAGATCCGATATAATTACTGAGAGGATTAGACATGCAATGGCGACAGGCAACTGGGTTGGGAATAGGGTGGGTGTGAGCCAGATCCTAGATAGAACTAACTGGATCTCGGTTCATAGCCATCTTAGAAGAGTTGTTTCTCCGCTGAGCAGGAGCCAGCCTAACTTCGAGGCAAGAGATCTTCATGGCACGCAGTGGGGTAGGATATGTCTCTTCGAAACCCCTGAGGGGCCTAACTGCGGGTTAGTCAAGAATATGGCCCTCACAGCATATATATCTGTTGGTGTTGATGAGAGCATAGTTCTGGATATTCTGGAGAAGATAGACGTTCCTGATATGAGGATCGAAAAGATCGAAAAGATCTTCAACGAGCTTAAGAAGGGAGGATCACCAATGATCGGGGGTTCTAGAGTGCTAATAAATGGGAGGCCCATAGGCTTCTGCAGAGATGGAGAGAAGCTCGTGAGATTCCTGAGGGAGCTTAGGAGGAGCGGGAAGCTTCACTACGAGGTAAGCATAGCCCATATCAAGACCCAATATGTGGATGAGATCTACATAAACACTGATGCAGGAAGATTCCTCAGACCCGTGTTTGTGGTTAAAGACGGCAAGCTTATATATAGCAGGGAACATGCGGAAGCCCTTAGAAGGGGTGAGATAGGGTTTGAGGATCTTGTTAGGATGGGTGTGGTGGAATATCTAGATCCTGATGAGGAGGAGAACGCCTATATAGCCCTTAACCCATCGGATCTCACTAAGGAGCACACCCACATGGAGATCTATCCACCCGCTATTGTTGGGATAGCAGCGGCAACTATACCCTATGCCGAGCATAACCAGAGCCCGAGGAACACCTATCAGTCTGCTATGGTTAAGCAGGCGTTAGGGATATATGCTGCTAACTATCAGATAAGAACGGATACGAGATCCTATCTCCTCCACTATCCAGAAAAGCCTCTCGCACAGACTAAGTTCCTCGATGTCATAGGCTATAACTCCAAGCCGGCTGGGCATAACATGGTTGTAGCTGTTATGAGCTATACAGGCTATAACATGGAGGACGCTGTTATACTCAACAAATCAAGCGTTGAGAGGGGCATGGCTAGATCTACGTTCTTTAGACTATACACTGTAGAGGAGAGGAGATACCCGGGAGGCGAGGAGGATATAATCGAGATACCTGATCCAAGTGTCCATGGGTATAGAGGGAAGCAATTTTACTCAAAACTAGGCAAGGAGGGCATAATAGGTGTTGAAGTCCCAGTAGAGGGTGGAGAGATACTTGTTGGCAAGACATCCCCATCTAGATTCATGGAGGAGATGAAGGAGTTCGGCGTGATAGCAGCTAAGAGAAAGGATACATCAACAGGTGTTAGACATGGTGAGAAGGGCATAGTAGACATGGTCATCATGACAACAACCTCTGAGGGGCATAGGCTTGTTAAGGTAAGGGTGAGGGATCTAGGGATAGTGGAGATCGGGGATAAATTCGCCTCGAGACATGGACAGAAGGGTGTTGTTGGGATGCTGATACCTCAGAGCGACATGCCATATACTAGTGAGGGGATAACACCAGATCTCATAATAAACCCCCACGCCCTTCCATCGAGAATGACCCTTGGACAGCTTATGGAGAGCATAGCCGGTAAGGTCGCAGCGCTTAGGGGTAGATATGTTGATGCAACACCATTCTACGGAGAGGATATCGAGTCTCTGAAGAGAGAACTACTCCTACTCGGATATCCGATGGATGGAACAGAGCCTATGTATGATGGGAGAACAGGCGAGCTTATCGGGAGCCCGATATTCATAGGTATAGTCTTTTACCAGAAGCTCCACCACATGGTGGCAAATAAGATCCATGCTAGGGCTAGGGGTCAGGTGCAGATACTCACTAAACAGCCTACAGAGGGAAGGGCTAGGGAGGGAGGTCTGAGATTCGGTGAGATGGAGAGGGACAGCCTAGTAGGGCATGGAGCCTCGATACTACTCAAGGAGAAGATGCTTGATGCAAGCGACAAGACAACTGTGTATGTATGCACAGAGTGCGGGCATATAGGGTGGTTTGATAGGAATAACAAGAAGCCTGTATGCCCCCTCCACGGCGATAAATCCAAGATAGTGCCTGTAAGCGTTTCATATGCATTTAAGCTCCTGCTACAGGAGTTGATGGCAATGCTTATAGCCCCAAGGCTAATTGTTAAAGAGAAGGTAGATGTTTTTAGAGAGAGGTGGAGGTGATCTGAATGTCTGAGGAATATATGTTGGCGGGCATCAAGTTCGGGGTACTATCGCCTGAGGAGATTAGGAAGATCTCTGTTGTCCCTATTCTAACAAGTGAGATCCTGGATGAGGATGGGATACCGATTAGAAACTCGATCATGGATCCCAGGCTAGGGGTTATAGAGCCTGGGAGGAGATGCGAGGTCTGTGGAAACACGATGGTCCAGTGCCCAGGACACTTCGGCCATCTAGAGCTTGCTAGGCCAGTTATACACTATGGCTTTGTAAAGCATATCTACGATCTTCTCAGGGCAACGTGTAGGAGTTGTGGCAGGCTCAAGATCCCGAGTGAGTATGTGGCGAGATATAAGGATCCCGAGAGGGCTGTTGAGGAGATTAGGAAGATCTATGCTAAGATGAAGAGCAGGTGGCCACTCCTAGCTAAGAGATATTCTGAGAGCCTTAAAAGGGAGGCCTTCAAGGTATCTGAGTGTCCATTTTGCGGAGCCAAGCAATATAAGATCAGGCTTGAAAAACCAACTATATTCTATGAAGAGAGGAAGGAGGATCTAGTAAAGCTTAACCCTGTAGAGATTAGGCAGAGACTTGAGAGGATACCGAATAGAGATCTAGAGCTCCTCGGCTACGACCCCGAGAGTGCTAGGCCTGAGTGGATGGTTATAACAGTGCTACCTATACCCCCCCTCAGCATAAGGCCTTCTATAGTGCTTGAAACAGGGGCTAGATCTGAGGATGACCTGACGCACAAGCTAGCAGATATTGTGAGGACTAACGAGAGGCTGAGGGAGCATATAAACCAGGGGGCTCCAAACATAATAGTTGAGGATCTCTGGGAGCTTCTACAGTACCATATAACAACTTACTTTGATAACGAAGCCCCAGGTATACCCCCTGCTAAGCAGAGATATGGAAGGCCTCTGAGAACACTTGCACAGAGACTCAAGGGTAAGGAGGGGAGGTTCAGAGGAAACCTCTCTGGTAAGAGGGTTGACTTCTCTGCTAGGAGCGTGATAAGCCCAGATCCATATATAAGTATAAATGAGGTAGGCGTTCCAGAATATGTTGCAAAGATCCTAACAGTGCCAGAGACTGTCACCAAGTGGAATATTGAGGAGATGAGGAGATATGTGATAAACGGCCCATATAAGTGGCCTGGTGCTAACTATGTGATAGCGCCAGACGGTAGGAAGATAGATCTTAGGTATGTGAAGGATAGAAAAGCCCTGGCAGAGACAATAACACCTGGCTGGATCGTTGAGAGACACCTGATCGATGGAGATATAGTGCTCTTCAACAGACAGCCGAGTCTCCACAGGATGAGCATAATGGCTCACAAGGTGAGGGTTCTCCCCGGGAGAACCTTTAGGCTCCATCTAAGTGTCTGCCCACCATATAACGCCGATTTCGATGGGGATGAGATGAATCTCCACGTACCCCAGTCTGTTGAGGCAAGGGCTGAAGCGAGACTGCTACTGCTTGTTCAGGAACACATATTATCCCCCAGATATGGTGGTCCGATAATAGGTGGGATCCAAGACTATATAAGCGGTGCATATATACTTACAAGCAAGGGCACGCTACTTGCTAAAGAAGAGGTTATAGATCTGCTAGCAGCAGCCAAATATGTAGGCCCCCTGCCAGAGCCAGCTATACTCTCGCCGAAGAGGTATTGGACTGGTAAGCAGCTTATAAGCATCTTCCTACCAGAGGACTTCAACTATAGAGGGCCTTCCAACATATCTGCTGGTCTCCTTAAATGCGATAATGAGGAGTGCTTCTGGGACTCCTATATAGTTATTAAGAAGGGGATGCTTCTTGAAGGAGTTCTCGATAAGAAGGCAATAGGGGCTCAGCAGCCAGAGACGCTTTTCCACCACCTAGTTAGAGAATATGGCAACGAGTTTGGAGCGAGATTCATCGATAATGTGTTTAGGATGTTTATAAAGGTTCTGGAAAAGATGGGGTTCACAATGACATATGACGATGTGCTGATCCCGTCGAATGCTGAGAAGGAGATAGAGGAGGTGATTAGAAGGGCATATAGAGAGGCTGACGAGCTTATAGCTTTAAAGGAGAAAGGAGTTCTAGAGCCGGTTCCTGGGAGGAGTATTGAGGAGACCCTTGAGATCAAGTTGATGGACGAGGTTCTGAGGAAGGCTAGAGAGGAAGCTGGAGAGATAGCTGTTAAATATCTAGATCCATTTAACCATGCATTCGTAATGGCGAGGACAGGTGCTAGGGGGTCAACTCTGAATCTAACCCAGATGGCTGCTAATTTAGGGCAGCAGTCGATAAGAGGTGAGAGGATCCACAGAGGCTATATGGGGAGACCGCTGCCCCACTTCAAGCCAGGCGATATGAGCCCACCTGCTAGGGGTTTTGTTGCGAGCAGCTTTAGAAAGGGGTTGACACCGATAGAGATGTTCTACCACGCAGCAGGAGGTAGAGAGGGGCTTGTAGACACAGCTGTAAGAACATCTCAGAGTGGCTACATGCAGAGGAGACTGATAAACGCTTTACAAGACCTCTATGTTGAGTACGATGGCACCGTTAGAACGCCTGAGGGCTCCATAATACAGTTTAGATATGGAGAGGACGGCATAGACCCTATGAAGAGTGTCCATGGAAAAGGGGTTAGCGTGGATAGGCTGATCGAAAGGGTTGCTGGGTGGAGGTTATAGCCATGCCGATACAAAGATCTAGAGAGGCTCTCGCTAAGAGCATCTCCTCTAGATGCCAATATCTACCCCAGAAGATAGTTAGCGAGCTCGTCGAGAAAGCTTTGGAGAAAGGTCTCTCAGACGAGGAGATCGAGAGGGTGGTAGATCTAGCATGTGCAGAGTATAGAGGCAACTTGATCGAGCCTGGAGAACCTGTTGGGACTGTGACTGCCCAGAGCATTGGAGAGCCCGGAACCCAGATGACCCTTAGAACATTCCACTATGCAGGTGTTAGAGAGTTCAACGTAACTCTTGGCCTTCCAAGGCTTATAGAGCTTGTCGATGCCAGGAAGATCCCCTCAACACCTATAACATATATATACCTTGATGAGGAGCATAGACACGATCCTGAGAAGGCCAAGGAGGTTGCTAGGAGGATAGAGTTTACAAGGGTGGAGAATATAGTTTCATCTGTATATATAACAGCAGGTTCTATAATACTCGAGCTAGATCCCGAGATAATGAGCGATAAAGGGGTCTCGATTGATCAGGTTAAAAGCGTCTTGAAGAAATACGGGGACGTTGAGGTGGTTAGCGATAACCCTCCAACGATATCTGTGAATATAGGTGTTATAGATCTTATGAAGCTCCAGAAGATCAGGGACAGGGTTTTGAAGGCTAAGATCAAGGGGATCAAGGGGATAAAAAGGGTTATAATTCAGAAAAAGGGAGATGAATATATGCTGCTGGCTGAGGGCGTCAATTTAAAGGTGATCCTCAAGGTAAGGGGTGTGGATCCCTATAGAACCTATAGCAACGACATACACGAGATAGAGAAGGTGCTTGGTATAGAGGCTGCGAGGACAATGCTCATAAGGGAGATGATGGGCGTTCTCATGGAGCAGGGTCTAGATGTAGATATAAGGCATGTAATGCTCGTAGCAGATATAATGACGAGGAATGGAACAGTTAGACAAATAGGTAGACACGGCGTGACCGGCGAGAAAGAGAGTGTACTAGCAAGAGCAGCATTCGAGGTGACGGTGAAGCATCTGCTAGACGCAGCAGCGAAGGGGGAAGTGGACGAGTTAGCAGGTGTTGCTGAGAACATCATAGTTGGACAGCCAATCCATGTTGGCACCGGCAAAGTAAACATTTTTATGAGACCATATGTTATACCAAGAGGTGGAGGAGGTCAGTAGCAGGTGTCGAGCCAGCCAGTTGCCGTGGATAACCTTATAAAGAGCCTCGTTAGAGGGGGTAAAGTGGTTATAGGATATAGGAGATCGGTAAAGCTTCTAAAGATAGGCGGGCTAAAGGCTGTAGTTGTTGCCGAAGGCTCACCCAAGGCTATAATCTCTGATGTCAAATACTATGCAAGTCTTAGCAACATACCCGTGATCATATATAGAGGCTCTAGCATGGATCTCGGAACCCTGATAGGCAGACCCCACCCTGTCAGCGTTATAGGGGTTATAGATCCTGGGAATATAAGCATGGAAGTAATAGATTCTGTGGCAGAGAAGAATTTATAGCGGGGTGGATGATCGCTGTCTGAGATAAGGCTAAGCCTAGACGAGATGAGATATATATCGCTTGTCCAAGATCTCACAGGAGCCACTATAAGAGACTGCATAATAGATGAGGAGAACGATACACTCATATTCATAGTCAAGGAGGGAGAGGCGGGCCTAGCAATAGGTAGGAATGGGAGCAATGTGAAGAAGATCAAGATGATCCTTAAAAAGAATATTGAGATAGTGGAGTATTCAAGCGAGTTCGATCAGTTTGTGAGAAACATATTTGCACCAGCAAGGATAGCATCTATAAAGAAGGTGGAACATCCAGGGGGAAAGACTGTTTTATATGTAAATGTCCATCCACAGGATAAAGGGATAGCTATTGGAAAGGGGGGCAGGAATGTCCACAAAGCAAGGCTTATTCTCAAGAGATACTACAACATAGACAATGTAATCATAACCTAGTGGAGAAACCCATATCCCCGAGAACC
>JAVVGG010000060.1:0-8655 GCA_032249275.1 Desulfurococcales archaeon | reverse complement strand
GTTTATGAAAGCCGCGCCAGCTTTTAGAGAGGCTCTTGCATAGAATCTGGTGGCCTCCTCACTACCAACTGGAAGTAGATTGATCACTACCTCTGCCCCAGAAGATCTTAGGATATCTACAACGGCATCGATAGCCACACCATAGTCTATAGGCTCAAAGAAATCCCTCATATGGGGAGCAACTCCATCTAGAATCGGGCCGGGAGAAACTTTAACCCCTAGTGAACCCACATCATATATCCTTGGCACAGAATTTGGAGATTCGAATATAGCCTCGCCTAGATCCTTACCAACCTTTCTCCTAGACACGTCAAAAGCTGCTACAAACTCTATATCACCGACCCCATATCCACCTATATTCTCAGTCATAACACCTTCGATAAAACCTCTAAATTTGAATAGCATAACCGATTGTACAAGCATAGAAGCTATATTACCCACACCAACAATCGCGACCTTGATCAAAAAATCACACCCCTTTAATAATACACGATAAAAAATATATGGACTATGCCTTTGCCCTTGTGAAGCTACCTTAGTTTTTATATTAGTTTATATTGTTTAATGTTAAGGTTTCTAGCCATCTTAAAGCTTATAAGCTTCTACATAGCATATTTAATTTTAATTTGAGGCTTCTACAGTGAACTCTATGAGCAGTTGAGAGGGAGGAGGGAGCCGATGAGGCTTCCGTTTGCCTGAGGGAAGCCGGCTTCCGAGAGACGGGTCTAGGAGCCGGATAAGGGGTGACGAGGCAAGCGTCGGCATTAGCCAACAAAAACTTCAATGAAGTCGATCCCTCCTCTCCTAGTAATATCTAGAATGCTGCCTGCTCAAGAGCTTTATAGTTTAGAACCTTGCTATTTAAGCTGACTTCCACTCCATTTCAATGGGCAAATCTATTAATTATAATTGGGGTAGCCATAGTCTATGGAGCTGTGATGAGCGTATTATATAGCACCCACACGCTTTGGGCAGACCCAGCCCACAGCTGTGGGGGGAACCCTTATCTTGGATCTACCAGCCTCGTTAGGACACAGCCCGGAAACATTTCATGAAGATATATGCATTGTCTTATCTATATTTTCTTCTAGGGAGCATTGCTACTAGATATATTGTGTTTAGTGTGGATAGTATTGATGCTGCGTATAGATGTGCTTCGCTCTCTATAGTTCTTAACATAGAACCTATATATGGAGAGGGGATCCCCGCTATTGTCGACGCCACATATAGGGATGAGTAGATCTTTCCGATGTTCCCTCCGTATACGAGCTCGTGGATAATTAGATTGTAGGAGGGTATCCAGGACGCTATAGATGCACCAAGCATTATGAATGAGAGATATGGTGCTAGGCTCTGAGGATGCGGATCTAATGAGAGTGTTAATGCCGAAAGTGCTGTCAGAAACTCAGATATAGCTAGAACCGCTACAGGATTCCTCTCAGATGCTAGGCCAAAGATGTATGATGTTAAAAACCAAGATATATTCTGGACAGCATATAGGATCGCTACATCTCCATCCCCAAACCCCTTCTCAGCTAGGAAGGCTGAAACAAGTGGAGACCATAGATAGAATGAGAATCGATCTAGACAGCTATAGATCGCTATAAACCATATAGATCTCAGATCCCTTGTCACCTGGACAAGATCTTTTATCGAAATGGAAGTATCTCCCCTCACACCCTTATTTTGAGCAGGTATGTATAGGATCACTAGTGAGGAGCCCAGCAGCAGCATAAATAATTTCATAAATAGTGCCTGATAGCCGAGGGCTTCTCTAAATATATAGCCAAATATAGGGCCAATAACCATCGCTATTGAAGAGGACATCATTATATATCCAAACCATCTGCCGAGCTCGCGGCCAGCAAGATCCATAACAAGTATATTTCTAGCAACGATAACGAGTGAAAAATATATGTTATATAGTATGATGCTGACAGGAAAGCCTATCCATGGGGGCAGAATGAAGATCGAGGCGGGCGATAAGGCCCCTATAAAATAGGCTATAAAGGTAAAGAGTCTCCTACCAAGAATATCCGAGAAAAATCCTGTAAATAATATAAATATTATAGATATGGCATAGGAATAAACCTCGTAGACGGATTGACTCTTATATTCAAAGCCTACAGAGACTCCATAGAACCTTATTTGATATACATATATAGATGAGGAGAAGCTAGAGAGAGCGCCAGCAATAGCTAGAACTAAGATGCTTCTGATCCTCATATCCAAGGAGCTAGCACCCCAACCAAATCGGCTGACTACTGCTAATCTATCTTTTCATCCAAAGATGCTTTAGGATTCCTACTTTAAAAGCTGATTGCCTAGCCCTAATAATTAATTAGTGTTAAGGTCATATGGCCTAAGCTTATATAGTTTAGAGAGAATCCCTCTATCACATGGATCTTTATGAAAAGGATTATCAGAAAAATCTGCTCATACCCTTATAATCCTCATAGCTATGATATCATAGAGCCTGTGGGGGAGAGATATAGAGATTCTTCTGAGCATCGTTGTACCAACATATAATGAGGCAGAGAATGTCGGGGAACTTCTAGAGAGGATTAGCAGGGCCATGGCTGGGAAAGGTTTTAGCTATGAGATTGTTATTGTGGATGACTCGTCTTCCGATGGGACTGCCGAGGTTGCTAGGGATACCGCGTCTAGGCTTGGGATCCCGCTGAAGCTTGTTATAAGGAGTTCAAGAGGACTTGCGGGAGCTGTGGTGAGGGGTTTTAGAGAGGCTTCCGGCGAGTATATATTGGTTATGGATGCCGATCTCCAGCACCCCCCCGAGGTAGCTGCTGAGATTATTGAGAAGGCCTTAAAAGAGGATCTCGACCTTGTGATAGCGTCTAGATACGTTGAGGGAGGCGGCGTCGAGGGGTGGAGCATCCATAGGAGGATAGTTTCGAGACTTGCGAGCATAGCTGCTAGGATTCTGATCCCACAGGCTAGAAGAGTGAAAGACCCTCTCTCAGGTTTCTTCCTGGTTAGAAGATCTGTTATAGAGGGTATGGAAAACAGCTATATCGAGAGACACGGTAGGAGCTTCAAAATACTCTTAGAGATCCTCGTTAGGGGAAGGTACAAGAGGATCGCGGAGCACCCATACAGGTTCAGGCCGAGAATTAGGGGGAAGAGCAAGCTCGGGCTAAGAGAGAGCATTGAGTTCTTAAGGCAGGTGATGGAGCTAAGCGACTATAGGATACCGAAGTTCATGTTAGTAGGCTCTACGGGGGTTGTTGTAAATAACCTAGTGCTATATACTTTAACGGGCTATCTAAACATACCAGTATACATAGCATCGCCCATAGCGATAGAGACAGCTACTATAAATAACTTCATGCTAAACGATAAATGGACATTCAAGAGATTTAGACAGATAGGGAAAGCCTATATAAGGCTCGCAAAATACCATGTAGCAGTAGGGCTAGGCAATCTAGTCAACTACGTTGTAGTGCTAGCACTCCACCAGATCCTAGGGATCATACCAGCTAATATCCTAGGCATAGGGCTAGGATTTATAGCAAACTACCTAGTCAGCTCAGAATTTGTGTGGGAAATTGCAAAGAACTATAGAGGATCAAGACCTGCTCATAAGAATAGAAAGCTGTGCCTAAAATTACGCGGTATAGCTCGTCTAGATCACATATGCTAGATCTTATTAAGAAAACCAGTGTTATCTGACATAGATCCTTGAGATTTTATGATTAAGTATAGGGCCCAGGATCTCTGGAGAGACCCTGGGCGGCCTTCCTGGCCCGCATACTGGGCCGGGCTATACTACCGCGGCGCCCACTAATATAGATATATTCCTCCTTAATAAGTGTTTCGGCTCTTCTTCTAGCCTATATATTATGTCTGGTCTCCTACTATACTTTTAACTCTTGAGATGCCTTTGATTTTAGATAGCTTTCAACGTATTCCAGGGTTTTTGATAGATATGCCTTCTGTGCTTGTTTGGCCAACTCCATAGCTTTTCTTAGATGCTCATATTTGAAAGCGCCCATTCCACTTTTCTGAATTCCAGTTATCGCTTCGTCTTCTGAAAATGCTATTGTTATGAGAGCATCAGCTACTGTTTCCTCTTCTAATGAGGGGTCTGCCACGAGGTAATCCCCGATCTTGGCTACTGTTGCTGTGAGAACTTTTTTTCTGATTGGTAGGGGCTCTAAGCTTGATCTATCTATTGTTACATCCCCTTTCTCCTGGTTAACCTGTACCTTGGGTATCGCCGCCGTCATGAGGGATGCTAGTGTGGCTATTGATGAAGCATCTATTAGATTTCCATCGTGGTCTATAACATATATATCTACAAATATATTCCATACCTTTCTACCTGGAATTATCGCTAGTTTCTCAAGATCTATAGCCCTTACATCCCTAAGAGATCTATCTATCACCCTCGCAAGCTCTATAGCCCTCTCATCGGGGGGTCCCGGCTCGAATGTAGGGGATGCTAGGGGGACAAACTCTGCGCTTACAATGAGGTTTCCCATGTTAGGGGTGTCCTGGAAGGGTGTGCCTATCTCCGCCTTAACCCCTGCTATAACCTGTGTTAGGCCCAGCCTAACATGGGCCGAGCCATTGGCATTTGGTATAACGCCCAATGCTATCTCGATACCCCTAACATCTCCGGGGGATCTACCATCTATTCTGGCAGATCTGGAGAGTAGATTTAGAATCGCGTTTCTCTTGAGAACCGGTATAACCGGGATATCCACAGGGGTTATGGACATAGTCTCACCTATTCTACAGCTGATGAGTATCTCTTCCTCAGAGCCTCCTTCTGGGCTTCATAGACTATCCTAGCCCCCTTCATACCCAGCTCCACAGCCCTCCAGATCTCCTCTTCCATCAACACACCGTTAAGCTGGATCAGTGTTATCTGGCCCAGACCAGGCATAACAGCTATTGGCATGTCAGCCTCTCCGTACATATCCTCCTCCTCATTTATATCTAGTACAAGCGTCCCCTCCACTTTTCCCACAGCTATGCCGGCCACCAGATCCCTCATGGGGATGCCGGCATCTGCGAGGGCTAGCGATGCAGCAGTTATACCAGCGGTTCTTGTTCCCCCATCAGCGTTTAGAACCTCTATGAAGATATCTATAGCAGTCCTTGGAAAAGCCTCTGTTATCACAGCCGGTTCTAGAGCCTCTCTAATAACCTTTGAAAGCTCTATCTCCCTCCTACTCGGAGCAGGGTTCTTTCTCTCATGAGTTGAGAAGGGGGCCATGTGATATCTACATCTTAGCACAGCTCTATTTGGGAGGGCTATGCTTTTCGTCCCAGGATCCCTTGGGCCATATACTGCTGCGAGCACCTTAGTAGCTCCATACTCCACCAGGGCAGAACCATTTGCGTTTTTGAGAACCCTCACCTCGAATCTGAGGGGCCTTATATCCTCTGGACCTCTACCATCTATCCTCCTGCCATTCTCTATAAGCCTTCTCCTAGTCTCAGCCTTCTCCCCTGACAAGGCCTCTTCTCACCTTCTCCACTACTAGATACTCCCTTATCTTCTCAGTTAAACCCTGTATATATGGTGCGTTCTCTATAATTTTTATTGCGTTTATAGCTATGGCCTCGTGATCCCCCGAGGGGCACCCCCTTATAAGTATTCTCCCATTTGCTGCAGGAACTATCTGGCATTGAGTCTCCTTAACAAGTATCTCTAGCATGCTTCTCTTCTTCCCAATAATCCTTGGAACCCTTGTCGGGACAACCTCTATTATGATGCCGTCAACCGCTCTCCCCAGATCCTTTCCCTTGAGGCTTAAAAGAGGATCTCTGGTTAAGTCGAACCTCTCTATCTTTGCAAGGTATATATCGCCTGGAGTTACGTAGTTTATAAGGGGATCTTGGGCTGGGTTGTACTGTTTGCCAACGATCTCCGACGCGGGCAGGATCCCTTTATAGGGAGCCCTTATATCCAATATAGCGCTTGTTATCCCCACCTCTTCAACAACACCTATCACTATATCCTCCTCTTGGGGATTGTAGAAGCCTTCAAGGGGGACGATCCTTATAGCATTCTCACCCCTCTCCTCCGCAACACCTATCACGCTTGAGTAGCATTTGCCATCAATACAATATGCATATGGATACCTCTCAACACTAACGCTACCGGAGGCCACCAGATCTCCCGGGAGCACTATATCCCTGTGCTTAACATAGATAGCTGAACCCTGATGTGCTGGGGGGCTTGGCAAACTCTACTTCACCTCTAGAACCTCTACCTGTACAGATCCATGTGTGAGTTTGGAGACCTTTTCTACGATCTCAGCTTGGAGCCCAGCCGGTATTGCAAGCTCTATCTCCACACTGCCATCGCTTAGCCAGCTACTCCTCCTAACCTCACCCATCTTCACCACCTGGCTGTGGGCTCTGCTTGCATATTCCCTCGGTATTCTTATCCTTAGCACCGCTATAGCCATCTTTATGGGAATGATCTTAGAGATAGCCTTCACAATCTCGACAGCCTGCTCCTCAACACCCTTATTGATATCAATAGAAACTCTTGCCTGCTCCATAGCAGCCTCTATCCTAGCTGGAGGTACAGGCTTCTTGGTCACAGGGTCTATCGAGTTCCTCGCTATATAGGTTATCACCATTCTCTTCTTAGCCTCTATCATCTTCCTCCTCTGCTCGGTTGTAAGCTGTATCTCGCCTTTCATGAGTATTTCATGCATAACCCTAGATATATCCTGGGTTCCAAAGACCTTCTCTATATCTGCTGGAGAGGCTTTCAACCCTTTCCTAGCATCTTTATATATGAAGTCCCCATGGACAACCTCTGAAATTGGTATTATCTTCTTCCCCTCTCTATATTCGAGAACTTTATCGGGATCCGCTAGGATCTCGAATTTCTTGCCATCCTTTTCAAACCTAACTATTATGTATTCATGGCTCAAGGGGAGACCCCTAGCTTCGATAGATAACCCGTTATCTCCTCCTCGCTAAGCTTTCTGAAGACCTTATCGCTTTCAAGCACATAGCCTATCTCCAGCCTCTCAGGTGTTAGAGGCTGCTCTGAAGACCCCTTAAGGGCTTTTAGGCCAAGCAATATTAGATCCTCGAGAGATAGATCCTTCCTATAGTTCTTCTCTAGATATTCATGAACAACCTGCTCACCAGAGCCAACAGCTACTGCGAAGTATTGGAAGTAAAGGCCATTAGGCTCTGTTCTATATACATGGACGCCCTTTCTATCAGCCCCAACAAATATTAGGGAAACGCCAAAGGGCCTTACACCTCCCTGTTGTGTGAATATCTGCTTGAGATCCCCTATGGTTCTCACAAGAGTTTCGAGGTCTATGGGCTCGTCGTATAGGAATCTATGGTTGGCAGCAACCCTTCTAGCATAGTCTATCAGAACCCTGCCATCAGCCCCTAGGCCTGCGAATGAAGCCCCTACATGGGTGTCTACAATGAAGATCTTCTCAAGAGCCTTTAGATCCATTAGGCTGAACTGCTGCCTCTTCTCGGATATCAAAACACCAGAATCCTTGCTCCTCAAACCAATTACAGTCCATCCCTGCCTAACAGCTACAGAGGCATATTCAACCTGGTATAGCTTGCCATCTGGAGAGAATATAGTTATAGCCCTATCATACCCCATTCCAGCTGGCCCAAACGCCACTTTTCACACCAACCAAGTTAGCGCTCCAGAACATATATCTATATCTATATTACCGGCAACCAACAACACTCCGCACCGTCGCCTCTTAGCGCGAACCCGTGCCTAGGCCGGTGTTGGAGAACCCGCTGCCAGAGATATAGCGGGTTTGCTTATCCGAGCAAATCCATGATATATAGATCTTATAATGCTTAGATAAAAAACGGGTTGGGTAGGATGTATCGATCTTGGGAAGGAGAGATAGATATTCACCCGCGAAATACTATGATACTATGTGGCAGTTTTGAACATAGATAGCCTATGGGAGTATGGAGCATGATCCTTACTAGGATAGTTGGTTTCCTGATTCTTGGAATGCTTTTGTTAGGCTTCTCATAGAATGTGATCCAGATAGCGGTTATGGAGGCTAAGAGCATTATAGAGGATATAGCAAGGGTTAGGAGGGAGGTTCTAATACCTCTCGAGAGAAGCTCCTAGTAAGCCTCTCAACTATACCCACAACATCTTGATAAATCCTTGAAGACGCTACCAGAAATAGATCAGCTATATTGGGTATGAGAGCGAGGTTCTCCTTAGATGATAATATAACTAGCTGGGACACAGCAATACCTCTAAGTGATAGGAGGGTAGCGATCCTCAGGTTCGAGGCCGACTAGGGTTACAGAACATGCTACATATACTACGCCCTCTACAACGACTACACAGATGAGTTCGAGAGGATCTATAGATATGGAGCTGATCCATATCTCTGTATCTATCCAAGCGCCTGGGATTGGTGGTTCTCGGGCTACTCCCTTATGGTGGGCCCCAACTACACAGTATATCTAGTCAAGAGAGGATATGACTATTACGAGCCACAGAGATTTAGGCTAAATGGATCCTCAGAGAACTTCCTAAACTGGGAGTGGACTGCTGACCTCCTCCCCGCCCTGAAGGGTGAGGATCCCTCTGGGCTGTTCATCGGTTCCCCCCATCTATTCGGGTTTACATCTGTCATTTGGGGGGCAGTG
>JAVVGG010000059.1:0-8706 GCA_032249275.1 Desulfurococcales archaeon | reverse complement strand
GCATTAAATAAATGAACAGGTCTCGCTCTTAAGAGACGATCTACGACACCCTCTCCGCCCTAGAGGGCGAGGCTTGCCCTGTTGTCACAAAACATGCTGAGCGTTGTCTTTATTCTCTACATCCGCATTCTATGTGTTTGAGGCTAGGCATCTCTCGATCCTGGCTTTGATTCTTTTTTGGGTGGGTTCTCTGTCTGTGTATGCTCTAATGATTTTATCTCCTTTTCTGGCTATGATTTCGTAGTACTCCCCTGAGAAGGTTGTGCTGATTACTTCTATATCAAGTGGCCCCTCGCCCAGTGTTATATCTCTGGGTGAGAAGTATATGTATGCTTCTCCTCCTTCTCTTAGTGTTTTATTCGCTGCGCATGTGATCCTCATGCCTTCTATATCTAGTTCTGCGGATCCTTCGTAGATCTTTAGTACCTTGCCCCTCACCATGTTGTATCTAAGCAGGCTTGCCAGTACAGGGTCGTCCACAGATCTATAGATCTCCTCGGGAGCACCAACCTTTCTAAATATCCCATCAGAGATTAGGGCTATTCTATCCCCCAGCGCGAAGGCTTCTCTTATGTCGTGTGTGACATATATCGATGTGATCCCGAGACTCTTTATAGTCTCTCTAAGCCAGATCCTGGCCTCATCCCTTAGAGCAGCATCTAGATTCGATATAGGCTCGTCTAGTAGAAGTAGAGAGGGTTCCAGCACCAAGGCCCTTGCAAGGGCGACCCTCTGCTGCTGACCCCCGCTTAGTTGCCATGGGTATCTATTAAGTAGGTGATCGATTTTCAAGGACTCAGCAACAGAAGAAACCCTCTTCCTAGTCTCCTCTCTAGATAGCTTCTTAATCTTTAGACCAAAGGCTATGTTATCCCATACCTTCATATGGGGCCATAGACCCCATGTCTGGGGGACATAGCCTATGCCCCTCTTCTCCGGCGGGAGATTGATGCCTTTGGAGGAGCTGAAGACCTCTGACCCCCCTATAACGATCTCACCCTTATCTGGAGTCTCTAGCCCTGCTATGCATCTAAGGAAAGTTGTTTTACCGCTTCCTGAGGGCCCGATTACGACGAAGATCTCTCCCTTCTCAACCCTCAAGGATCTCCCCTCGAGATTGAGTGCGATCACAGAGCCGAATCTCTTGACAAGATCTGATACATATAGTACATCCATGCCCATCACCCATAGGGCTTCCAACCTAGCTTAAATATAACGGTTGTAATAGCTAGTATGATCATCACGAGTAGTGAGGAAAGGGCTGTAACAATCCCTATCTCTCCTGAGCCATATGACATTATTAGGAAGGCACCCACTATCATTGTTTGTGGCAAAACTAATAGCGTAGCTATAGAGTAATCCCTGATCGAGTATATGAACATAACGAGCCATGATATGAGTATAGCCCTCTTAACAAGGGGAAGGACAACCCTTCTAAGAGTTATAGAGACACTGGCGCCATGAACCCTAGCAACCTCCTCCAGCTCTGGAGATATCTGCCCAATACTGGATGCGAGAACCCTTGTGCCCATGATTGACCACGCAGTGATATGGGCAAGAGCAATCCCCAGGGGAGTATATAGAATAGGCCTCAAGGGTGTGAAGAGATATAGCCATAGAAATGCCAAACCCATCACAATGCCCGGCATAGCTCTGGGGAGTGTGGAAGCTATGTCGAAAAGCCTGCTCTCAAGGACATTCCCACTCCTCATGATCGATAGCGAGAAGCCTATGCATGCCAGCGTGCCCAGAGAGGCAGCTATGAACGCTATCTCGAGAGTATTCATAATTATTCCTCTATGGTATTCGGAGGATAGGATTGTAACATAGTAGTCCAGAGAATATCCTCCCCTCCCACCGTATAGGGGGTTTAGAGACCTTATTATCAGGGATAACAGGGGTATGATTATTGTGAACACCACGAAAACTAGGATCGCAGCTGTAGCCACACCCCTCCAAAGCGGTGAGACAGCTATTCTGCCTATGCTCCTAACCCTGGATCCAATGACAGCGTATCTCCTCGAAAGCCTCATGGCTAGATATCTCTGGAGGATCAGGAGGGATATAGCGGTATAGATGAGTATCGATGCTGCCACGGCCTCTTTGGGATAGTTAGGCGCTATGCTAAGAACTTGCTGCTGATATATATAGGTGGTTAGCACAAGTCCTCCTACAGAGGAGTAGAGTAGGAGGGGTATGCCGAACTGCTCCATCCCAAGTATAAATAGAAGGATCGCTGAGAAGACTATGGAGGGCCTGATCATGGGCAGAACGACTCTAGCAATAACTAGAAGGGCCCTCGCACCGTGGGATCTAGCTACTTCCTCGTAGGAGGAGTCTATCCCGAGAATCGATGTTGATAAGATTACATAGGCATTGGGTACGTGAACCAAAGCCGAGATTATACCGGTAGGGATCAGACCGTAGATATCTCCCCACAAACTCGGAAACATGCCGGCGGGCCCGTAGGAGTATAGCCATGCAAAGCCCCATATTATGGGCGATATGAACATAGGTATGATCAATATAGGCTCTATCACTCTGGCACCATATATCCCTATCTTATGAACAGCTATCGCGGCAAACAGGGCTATTGGAAGTGCTAGCAGTGTTAACAAGCCTATTACAAGCGACCCTGTGAAAGCCCTGTAGAAATCACTATCCCTGAAGGTCGAGACATAGCTACTTATAGTAAATACAAGGCCCTTCTCATAGAATGGACCTCCCAAAAAAGATTGATACACTATAATACCTATAGCCATCACGGCCAGTACGCTAAAAAAAGCACCCACGATCTTGAAAACCCAGCTTATCAACCTATCCTATCCCCAACCACTTCTTCCACATAGCTATGAAGCTGCTCCTAGTCTCGGGCTTCATAAGCTCGTCTATAACCCCGTCGCCAAATCTCACGATCATGAGCTTCCTAACATTTGCCTGTAGATATTTAAGGGATAGCTGCGGGTAATATGGATTATCTCCCATCACAATCACGTTATTGGTTTGTGCTAGGGCTCTCTGACCCTCATCGGAGAAGAGGAACTCTATGAATAGCTTAGCAGCATTGGGATTTCTAGCCTCCTTAGTTATGAAGATAGTGATGGGCATGAGAACGGCTAGATCTGAGGGAACAAATACCCCCACCCTCGAATCGTTAGTAGCCTCTCTAAAGGCGTAGTTGGCGAATAGGCCTGTGGATATCAATGCCTGACCTGTTTTAATCATCTCAATCTGGGGGCCTGTGGCTGTCTGCATAACAACCCCTATGGAGCCTGCTGCTGTATATATCTTCTGAATCAGATCTGGATCACCTTTATATAGGTAATATGTAAATGTTAAAGCAAAAGCGCTCCCCTCGATATTGAAAGTTGCCACACTTCTTGGTGGAAACAGATCTTTTCTTTCTGTCAGAAGCTTAAGCATATCTGAATATGATTTAGGAGCCAGATCCTTCGGTATCTTTTCAGTACTATATATAGGGGCTACCAACCCGTAGAATGGTATATAGGCTAGATCTCTGTACTTAGCTACATCCGGTATAGCATCATACTTTGTAACTCTATAGGGCTGGGCGCTCCCATTCTGAATAAGCAGGTACTGGAGATCAGCTCCTGAGGACCACAGGATATCAGCTGTCGCAGCACCTGCAGCCCTCTCGCTAACATATCTATTATATAGCTGCACAGAGTTTAGTTCGACATATTGGAGATCTATGAAGGGGTATTTAGCCTTGAAGGCTTCTAGGAGGGGCTGGGCGCTAGGCCTGTCAACAGTGCTATATATAATCAGCTTACCTTCTCTCCTCGCAGCATCTATTATAGGCGCTAGCAACTCCTCAGGAGACGGTGTCCTTGTAGTTGTTTCACCAGGTTTCTGGGCTGTTACTATATAAGTCTGTGTTACCGCATGAGTAACAGTTCTCCATATAGTTAGAGTCTGGGGCTGTGTTGCTCCAGTTGTTGCTGACTGCCCCGCTAGGAAGCCTGCGATAGCTGCTACAGCAATTACAACTATCATAACGATGTATATTCCTTTATTAGGTCTTGTGGAGGTCATATGGGTGATACCGTCAACCATAGTTAAGATTAAGAGCCTTATATTTATTTATTATTATATTATTTGTGAGAATTGCTCCAGGGCTGGACTAGCAACTGGATTAAAACAAGTTAATGATTAGTAAAGTAGGTTGGTTAGGTATCTAATATCTTGTCCTTCTAATTTTTTAACTGCATCTATTATTTCTTTACCTGATGGATAGAACCTTGTATTGTATATATTATTATAGAATTTTCTCTCCTCATCGCTCCATCTAAACGGATTTCTAGGAGATCCTCTGTGATTTATGACTTCTTCCTCATAGATCTTTCCATCGACTGTCACAAGCTTAGCCCTAGACGGTATTATTGCGTCTTGTGCATAAGCATCATATGAGGGTTCATGCTCACACTTAACCTTAGATGTGTGTCTTAGAACCTCATGATCCTTAAGAGCATCCCATGTGAAGTCCCGTAGCCCGACCCACCCCCTTTTAATCGCAGCAATAGCTAGATATGGCACACTGAACTTAGCTTCATATGGAGACCTAGGTTTGATCCTTTGATCGTAGGGCTCACAGACAAGCTCCTTAGCCGTTATTGGTAGATAGAATATGAGCTCCCTAATATCGTCTAATGCCACACCGTACTTCTCTCTCAGAAGTATTGCCGCATCTATTGGCGCGACTGCCGCGTGACCTACTGGGTATGGCTTTATAGATATATTGAGGATCTCCCACCTCTCTCCCAGATCTTCTGTGATACTGCTTAAATAGGGATCCTCCCCCCATAGATATGCCTTGAAAAAGCCCCAGCTACCCTCGAGAACGGCCCTAGGCCCCTCAATCCCTTCCTTCGCCAATAGAGATGCTAACACCGCGTTGTGAGAAGCTATTGCTGGATGCAGGGGCTTCAGCCAGATACCCTCTCTATGCCCCTGCATTATACCTGAAGCCATGCTACCCGCTATTCCTAGCGAATTCATGATACCATCAATGCCAAGACCCAGCAATTTTGAAGATGCCGTGGCAGCCCCGAAAACACCTATCACAGATGTTGGGTGGAAGCCCCTCTCGTGGAGTCTTCTGAGGGCTGCTAGGCTTATTCTTATGCCGATCTCGTAACCGGCTATACATGCTTCTAGGAATTCCTTTCCACCGGCTCCCAGCGCCTCACCAACTGCTAGGGCTGCTGGGACTACTGTGCTGCTGGGATGTATTATTGAGGCTAGGTGGGTATCGTCGTAGTCCGCGCTATGGGCCATAGCGGAGTTCGCGAATGCAGCGTTTATAGATGGCACTCTAGATCTATATCCAACTATGGTGCTTTCCGGGGTGCCCCCTATCCTCTTGATGATCTCTACTATTTTTCTTACACCTTCATCGCTGTTATGCATAGCGATCATTACTCCTATAGTATCTAATATGTGGATCTTAGCCTTATCAACCACCTCTTGGGGTATTGCCTCTAGCTTCAGGGAGGAGGCGAACTCAGCCAGTATCTGAGTGATTGATTTCGGGCTCATGCTTTCCACGATAGAGTATTGGCTTAGTATAGCTAATAAATATATTATGATCAGGCTTAAACCTGTTTTTAACCTCGGAGTGTTCTATATAGTGGGAATTACTTTGCCTCTTAGAGGTATTCCATGTGCTATAATGAGGGGAGGAACTAGCAAAGGTGTCTTCTTCAAGAAAGAGGATCTTCCTGCAGATAGGAGACTGTGGGACGAGATCATATTGAGGATCTTCGGCAGCGGCGATCCGATGCAACTAGACGGCTTAGGAGGATCCCATACACACACAAGCAAGGTCATGATAGTATGGAGATCTGAGAGGCCGGGTATCGATGTGGACTATCTATTCGGCCAAGTAGGTATTGAGAGGAGATATATCGATTGGAGCGGTAACTGCGGTAATCTAACCTCGGCTGTAGGACCATTCGCAATAGACGTTGGGATTGTGAAGGCGGTTGAGCCAAGGACTACTGTCAGGATGTATAATGTTAATACAGGTAAGAGGGTGGATGCGATCGTTCCTGTAAAAGATGGTATGACCTTATATGAGGGAGACTATATGATCGACGGGGTTCCGAACCCAGGATCTAGGATAGATCTTGTATGGTATGATCCAGGGGGATCTCATAGTGGGAAGCTGCTTCCCACTGGAAACCCTTTGGATAGGATCGAGATCGGGGGGAAGATCTATGAGATATCCATAGTGGATGCAGCTAACCCAGCAGTATTTGTGAGGGCTAAGGACCTAGGTTTAACGGGCACCGAAACACCTGGAGAAATAGATAGCGAGACCCTGGCCAAGCTAGAGGCCATAAGATCTAAAGCTGCAGAGCTAATGGGGCTAGTTGAAAGGGCGGAAGAGGCAACCACCAAAAGCCCACACTTCCCCTTCATAGCCATAATAGGCAAGAAAAGAGACTATAGAACTGTCAATGGAAAAATGATAAGAGAGGAACAATACACAGTGCTAGCAAGGCTCTTCTCCATGCAGAAGATGCATCACGCATATCCAGTCACAGGGTCTATATGTACTGCTGCAGCATCAAAGATCCCTGGAACAATAGTTAATCAACTCTCGGAAGATAGAGGCGATACGGTAATTATAGGTCACCCAAAGGGGATTATAGATCTGAAGGTGCGTATTAGACCATCCGGCGAGAATGTACACATAGACAGCGTAACAATTGGAAGAACCGCCAGAAGACTGATGATGGGCATAGCATATTATATCGACTAAGCTATATGGATAACAGATCGTTAGACTATAAACTTGAGAGCCCACCTTCAAAACATATTATTACGACCTAAGGGTGATTATCAATGTTATCTGGTGATCTAAGCTTATATTCCATATAATATTACTACTGGTGAATAGGTAAATAGGTGTTCTGCGATGGATCTTGGTGGTGCTAGAATAGCTGATTTAAAAGTTGATATCTATACATATAGAGCTGATCTGGCTGATTTTGGAAAAGGAAGAGATCTTGCAGTGATAAGGGTTATAACGGATAGGGGGATAGAGGGGATCAGCTATGTACCGGGGCTCTCCCATATACCGATCCCGCTTTCACAGGCTTTTAAAGAGATTCTCAGTGTTATCAGGGAAAATGTGGTTGGGCTAGATCCCATGTCTATTGAGGCTATATGGAATAAACTATATCAAAGGCTCACCAGGTGGGGTAGGAGGGGGCTGGTCCTACAAGCGGTATCTGGCGTTGACATGGCTCTCTGGGATATTCTTGGGAAGGTCTCAGGCCTCCCCCTATGGAGGCTCTTGGGGGGCTATAGGGAGGAGGTTCCTGCATATGCCAATACTGCCCATCACCTACCGCCTAAAGATCTTGTTAAAAAAGCCCTGGAATACTATGAGGGAGGTTTCAGGGCTTTTAAGATTAGGGGTGCTAGGACGGAGGTCTCGTTTGAGGAGGCTACGGAGAGGATCAAGGCTATCAGGGACACGCTTGGATATGATGTAAAGCTGATGGTCGATATGAATGGAACGCTAGACACGCATCAAGCCATAGAATATCTCAGAAGATGGGAGAGATACGAGCTATACTGGATTGAGGAGCCAGTCCACCCAGACAACCTAGAAGGATATAAGAGAATCAGAAAATACACAAACACATTGATAGCGGCTGGAGAACAACACGCAACAATAACAGACTTCAAAAACCTCATAGAAAACGAGCTAGTAGACATAGTACAGCCAGACGCAGCAATATGCGGAGGCATAAGTGAGTGGCTAAAAATCTGGTCACTAGCAACAGCATACGGAGTCCCAGTATCACCCCACGCCCTACACCCAATACACGCACAACTAGTAGCAGCGAAGCCAAACACAATGTGGGTAGAATACTTCTACCCAGATAACCCTCTATACGCACTAGTATATCAAGTCTTTGAGGAGCCCAGAGAAGCCCTATACGCTGAAAAAGGGGTTCTAAGGGCTCCCAAGAAACCCGGGCTAGGTCTAGCGGTTAGAAAGGACACATGATCATATGCTGGACTTATTAAGCCTTGATAGACTCAGCCTCTCCAGTATATGGATTTGAGTATGAAATCAAGCCTAATATTAATAGTTAATATTATTTTCTTCAATATTGACTCGATATTGGTCAAATCTCATTTAACTTATTATAAAGAACGTTTCCAGGATTAGATATAGTTATCTAGCCATAGATAAAAAGTCTGGGGAATGTGCAATCGCTTCTAGAAGCTTTCCTAACGATCTAGATTAACCTATCCCTAGCCATCTCTTCCACATAGCTATGAAATTACTCCTCACATCAGGATTTAATATTTCATCCAGGATATCATCACCTAGCCTCACGATCATGAGCTTCCTAACATTTGCCTGTAGATATTTAAGGGATAGCTGTGGATAAATAGGGTTGTCCATTGTTACTATCACTTCTGACGATGATCCCAGGATCCTCTGACCCTCGTCGGAGAAGACGAACTCCATGAAGAGTTTTGCAGCATTAGGATTTCTTGCTTCTCTTGTTATGAACATTACCCTGGGTACTAGAACGGCTAGATCTGATGGTATGTAGACTCACGGAAAATAGAGCTCTGTTTATAGGCATGTAATCACCTAATAATAATAAAGCTGCTCCTTAATAAGCTTCTAATAGCTAGCCATAATCATCAGAA
>JAVVGG010000058.1:0-8740 GCA_032249275.1 Desulfurococcales archaeon | reverse complement strand
GGCGATATAGAGGGCCTTCCATTCATAGAGGCTATGAGACAGCTGAGGCTCGAGGAAGGGGCTAGCAATGTCCTCTATATATATCGCCCTGGTGCCATTCCTAAGAAGTGTTGGCGAGGTTAAGACCAAGCCTCTACAGCACTCTGTCCAGGAGCTTAGGAGGATTGATGTGCAGCCAGATATAATAGTTGCTAGGGGGGAGAAGCCGTTGCCTGGTGATGCCAAGATGAAGATCTCACTCTTTACCAATGTTCCTCCAGACATGATGTTCAGCGATCCCAACGTTGATAACATATATAGGATCCCGCTGATCCTGCATGGTCAGGGGCTCACAAAGAAGATCACAGAGAGACTCGGCCTCAGCTACAGAGAGCCCGAGCTATCATCACGGGAATCCTTTGTCGAGAAACTCGATAGAGCATCTAGAAGAATCAAGATCTATATGGTTGGGAAATACACAAAGGTTAGGAATAGCTATATAAGCATCGTAGAAGCTGTGAAGCGCGCGTCAGCAGAGTACATGGCGAAGCCGGAGATAGCCTGGGTAGAAGCGACAGATATAGAGAGCGGCAGGGCGAGGCCCGAAGAATATCTAGAGGATGGAGCTGGTTACATAATACCACCGGGGTTCGGTAGAAGAGGCGCCAAGGGCAAGATAAGAATGCTCAAACACCTAAGAGAGGGCGATCGACCGACTCTCGGCATCTGCTTCGGACTACAGCTAATGGCCGTGGAGATAGCTAGAAACGCGCTCGACCTCGAGAGGGCTAACTCAACAGAGATAGACCCAGCCACTCCCACCCCGTAGTAGATCTCCTAGAGAGCCAGAAAAAATAACCAGACTAGGAGACACTATGAGGCTAGGACTAACAAGATCTAAGTTAGTGAAGGGAACAAAAGTCTATAACCTATACGGCTCGGAAGAGACCTTTGAGAGGCATAGATACGAGGTGAATCCAAAGTATGCGGATAAGCTGGAGCTAGCGGGATTCATAGTAAGCGGATACAGCGACGAAGGATTTCCAGACTTTATGGAGCTCGAGGAAAGCAGATTCTTCATAGGAACCCAAGCCCATCCAGGATATAGAAGCAGGCCCCTAGCACCATCACCTCTATTTATAGGGCTTATAAAATCTGTCCTCTCATAGCATCAATAGAAAAGCTTCTGTAGGCAGGCCATTGGTTTCAAAGCATAACTTATCTGGGATCTAGATTCCATTAACTATAAAAGATCTATTAAAGCTGCTTTCCTATCGATTAGACTTCTCTCAGGTGTTTAACAAGATCCCAGCCCTTTATATATCTTTTTAGAGATTCTATTTAATGTTAGTGGGCTACTGAGTTGGCCAATACGAATAGGCAATATGATAAATATGCGAATTCTATGAATGACGGTAGGAACAAGCTATTATCTGTTTTATCTGACGATACGATGGTTAAGATCCTTATAATTCTCTCATCGTCTCCCTCCAGTACTAGGAGTTTAAGCAGGATCCTTGGTGTAAGGGAGAGCTCTATTTCTAAGAGGCTCAAGAGCCTTGAGAGGCTGGGTCTCGTAGAAGGTAAGTGGGTCAGCTCAAGGGGTGTTAATCAAAAACTCTATAGTATGAAGGTTAGTGAGATCAGTATAAGAATAGGTCCTCAAGGGATTTCGGTAGATCTTGGTGAGAAGGGACAAAACATCTACGACCCTTTCCACTACATACCTTCAACCATGTTTTTCGTGGGTAGGGAGCCCCAGCTGGATTTCCTTAGGAGGGGTGATGGCGTTACCTTCATAGTGGGAATTGCTGGGATCGGGAAAACCTCTCTCGCAGCTCGATATGCTAGCGAGTATATGGGCCCTGTCCTCTGGAATAAAATTAGTGAAGGAACCAGTTTCTTTCAGCTTATTAGGAGGATCTCCCTCTTCCTAGCCTCTATAGGGGACTATAGACTGTTGGAGTCTCTTAGCCAAGGTTCTGAAGATCCTGATCACCTAACGGATCTATTAATAGATTCCCTTAAAAAAATCAGGTCATTGATAGTTATAGACGACTATCACTTAAACAATGATAGCAGAATAGATGAAATGATCAGAAGACTCTCAGGATCACCACTCATGTCAAGAGTCCTGGTAATATCTAGGAAAAAGCCTTCCTTCTATATAGATAGAGAGAGAATCCTCATTCTTCCTGAGATGAGTAAAGAGGACTCTAGAGCCCTGGCCACTAACATGGGTGTCTCACAAGAAGATTTCGAAGAAGCCTATAGCCGTGTAGGGGGCGTCCCACAGTTCTTAATACTATGGTTCAACGCGATTAAGAAGGGGTTGACAATAAATAGCTCTATCGATGAACTCTCCGAGTATATAGTTAAAGAGATACTGGAAAGGATGGATGATGGAGAGAGACTTGTTCTAGAGTTTCTCTCAATACTTAGAAAGCCTGAACCATATAGGTTGCTGAAAAGGCTCAGGATTAGGAGGGATACATTGAGATCTTCTATCACTTCTCTCGAGAGATCTATGCTTGTTAATAGAATAGGGGATCTATACTATGTGAACGAGGTGATCAGAGATATTGTGAGAGCCCAGCTAGTAGATCCTGAGGAACTCCACGCAATCGCTGCTAGCTACTATGCATCCACAGGCAGTGAGGAAGATGTGATTGAGGCCCTTTATCACTATCTAATGGCAAACGATCTAGAGAATGTGGCTAGGATTATTCCCAGGGTTGTTGAGCCTATGTTCCAAGCCAAGATCCCTCCGAATCGTCTTAGAGAGGTCTTATCCATGGTTGTGGATCGCTATAGAGCCTCTGATCCACTGTTAGAGGGCTGGGTATATCTCGTAATAGGCATTGTAAAAAAGCTTGAAGGATTCTTCAGTGAGGGCCTTGAATACCTAGAGAAAGCTATGTCGAGAGGACAGGCTCTGGGAGATCCAAGACTTGCCATATACTCAATGATAGAAAGGAGCACTATTCTGAGGCAGATGGGGAGATATACAGAATCTCTGAGAGAGCTAGAAGGCGCTATGCAGATCTCCAGAAGGATCATGGATAAGGAGGTTACTGAGAGGGTGCTCTACAACATGGCTGTTACTAGCTTCTTCCTAGGTGATCTCGATACCTCAGAGAGGTTCTTTAAGGAGGCACTATATAGATATACTAGATCTGGAGATCGCTTTAGAGAGGCATTATCATTAGGATGGCTTGGGATGATCTACAGAGTTAAGTTGATAACAGAGGCATCCTTCGAAACCCTGGCCGAGGCCTCAAAGATCTTCACCGAGCTGGGGGCACGCCACAGCCTCTCAATAGCCTATAGAGAGATGGCGAGCACATACTTCGTAGCCGGGAAGCTGGGAGAGGCTATAGCGTCTCTTGAAAACGCCCTAAGGATCCTGGATCGAGAGAGCTACCCGCATCTAGTAGCTGGCATATTACTTGATATGTCAATCTACAGAACCCTGATCGGTAACACCAGAGAGGCGGAAAAAGATCTGAGAGACGCTAAGAAGCTTATTGAGGAGAATAGAATAGAAGATCCAGAGTATATAGCTATTACAGCCCTTTCTGAATCCCTATTATCTCGAGAGGGAGAGTCAGAGATTCATAAACACCTGTCAAGAGCGCTCAGGATGATCGATGGGTGTGGGATATATAGAAAGATCTTCATTACCGCTATTGCAGGCAAACTGATGGCAAGCCTAGAACGATATAGGAGTGAGGGCAAAGAGATAGAGAAGAGATTAAGAAAAATACTAAGGGATCTGGGCGCTGATGAAAAAAGAATAGATAGGTTCCTAGATATCCTAGAAAACAAGGTACAAATAGTGAAAAACATTATTATGCCGCCTAGCAATGGAGCCTTAGATGTCATAGAGACGAACCGCATCTAGGGCAGAACCTCGCACCCCGTTTCACAGATGCACCACAATATGGACACATCATACCCTCAGCACTAGGGAGGCTAGGGAGCTGGGTACCACACTGCTTACAGAACTTAGCACTCACAGGGTTAGGGGCTCCACAGCTTGGGCATATCTTGCTACTGCTATGAGTACTGCTCTGACCAGCCACGACTCCCCCCGTCATAGGCGACGTGGTTGATGATGGCTGTGGTGATGGAGGTAACTGCTGAGGCTGTGATGGATACGATGGAGATCCTGTTCCACCTCTACCCCTTATTGAGGGCCCCTCATCAGAGATGATAGGCCTTTTAAGCATTCTCCTTCTAATCACTAGAAGTGCTGCGATTGCTGTGGCTCCACCTGCTATAGAACCTATTATCACAGGACTGCTATACCAAGGCTGTTGCTGCGTCCCTATCACAGGTTCTGGGGCTCCTGTTTCACCCCCTCCTTGTAATGGAGGTCGTGGCTGTGTAGTTATCTGTGGCCTTGTATCTCCTGGTGACCTCGTTGTGCCTCCCGCTATGGGGGTGGTTGTATTGGCTGATGTCGTTCCAGGCTGTGTAGTTGTTGTCTTTGGCTGTGCTTGCAGTGTGTATATCTCTAGAATTATCGTGATCGCGGTGTCCCTATTGATCGAGATCCTGATTGAGGGGTCTCTGGAGACCCTTGTGGAGCTATCTTCCGAGATCCTCCATTCCATGAATCTATAGTATGTATAGCCGTCAGAACTTCTTCCCTCCAGATTTTCTATAGATATAATATAGGTTGAGCTCGGAAGCCTTATAGAATAGGTTCTGTTCACACCTACTTCTGCTATTGTCTGGCCAGACACTAGATTCTGGATCCTTATTCTTATTGGTATATCAGGGCCTGTATAGTTCCCCATCCTAGTGATTGTTAATAGAAGTGTGTATGTCTGATCTGTGGCTGGAGTCGTCGTTGCGGTTGTTGTGGTTATAGTTGTGATCGTCTGAACCGTCTGTGTAGTTTGAGTTGCTGTGGGTGTTGTCTGTGTAACTGTTGTTGTTGTCCGTGTCGTCTGTGTAGTTTGCCCGGGGGTTGAAAGTGGGTCGGGGTTCAGGGTATAATCTTGAAGAATCATCTTGACCGTTCCTGTCTCCTGAATAGACTCTATTATGAAGGGGAGTTTAAAGCTGTTATTGATTATATATCCTCCCCACTCTGATGTGTTCGATACCACGTTTTGCTCATTATCCACTATAACTGTCTCTGAATAGAACCGCACTATATACGCCTGGATCCTTCTTTCTCCATATATAATCCATGTTGTGCCATTAACTATGTATTTTAGCGATTGCACCCCCTTAAGGGTTACTGTCCCATTTGGTGTTTCTACCCTTATTGTGAGTGTAGAGTTTATGCTGAATCTATCGCTAGCAGATCTTGGGTGGTAGACATATGGTATCGGAGGTCTGTAGTCAATATCTATGGAGAAGCCGGGGTTTTTCAAGTCTATGATAGACCAGTTGCTCAATAGTCTATATATTATCTCGCTCTCGAAGCCTACAAGAATTTCTGATCTATGTCTCTCTGCCATTGTGTAGATCCCCCCTGATTCTGAGGTTATGTTCAGAATAATTGTTGCAGTCTTGCTAAAGGATCCTTCCTCATCGACCTCTCCATATTCATAGACCCACGAGTCCCCAACACGGGGGGCATATGGATATTGGGACTGGGCCTGGGACACAGTCTGCTGGCCCAGACCAATAAGCTGGGGGGCTATGAGCATGAGTACCGCTGCTATAGAAATAAAGTAGCGAATTATCTGGGGAAATTGTTTCATTGCTCCGCACCGCAGTAGGGGCATCTGGTGCTCTCGTCCGATATAAGCTTTCCACAGCTTATGCAGTACTTATATCCAGAGGGCGGGCCCCTCGGGATCCTCATACCCTGCTGTTTCTCCTGCAATGGTGGGTTTATGTTCTGGGGCTGCATAGACTGCATAGGCTCTCTCCTAGCCTCTATATATCCCCGACTCCTCCTCATCCTTTTGAGAAGAAGATATCCTGCCCCTCCACCAGCTCCAGCAACGGCTATGGCAGCTATCAGGATCGATATATCTATTGGGAAGCCCTGGACCTCCTCTCCCCTCAGGATCGCTTGCTGCGCACTAGCTATATAGTCATCCACGAAGGGGAAGCCGGGGTATAGGTTCTTAAGCGTCTGGAACCTCTCTATAGAAGCCCTATACTGCTTGTTGTAGTAGAGCTGCAGCCCCTCACCATAGAGCTTCATGCTCGTGCTCTCAACATTATTCACACTGTTCCTTCTAAGCATCTCACTCACAAGGGATGCGGGGACGAAGAAGTTGAACCCAGGTACTTCCCTGCCACTTCCACTCGGATCCGATGAACCAAAGGATGTGACTGCAACAACAACTCCGTCGGAGTTTATCACGGGCCCGCCGCTATTGCCATGATGAACATTCACATCGGACTGCATCACCCTTACACCAGTGGCCTTGGTTCTGTATCCACTTACTGTGCCCTCTGTTATAGTTGGCTCTAGAAGTGTCTCAACGCTCAGGAGTTCATGGAAGGTAACAGCTCCTGGATATCCCAGAGCCCATACTCTCTCCCCTATTCTCAGAATATCCTCTCTGGCTACTGGTATTGAGGGTGCGTTTCTAATCTCTATCTTCAGAAGAGCTAGATCCTCGTTCTCAGCTGGTGTGGAGGCAACTATTCTCGCGGTATATAGTTTGCCTATGTTGGCGAAGCCTGAGACAACTCTGCCTACCCCTACATAGGCGTCCACTCTATAGTCCTGGATCTTGAGCCTGTTGGTGAGATATGCATTGATAACCTGTTGGGATAGATCCTGGATCTCCTCTTGAGAAGGCCTCTGCCCAGTAGCCTCTGCACGCGCTTGGAAATATGTAATCACATACTTCATTAGAAGAGGTCTCACCTTATCAAGCTCTGATCTGAAGTCGTTCACAACATGGCCGTTGGTTATTATATATCCATCGGGCGACACGATGAAGCCCGAGCCGAAGCTCGTGGAGGTGACCTCTGGGGCTGGTGGGAGCCCTACTTCTCTTAGAGCGGGTATGAATTCCTCCCATATTATGTAGGCCCTAGATATTGCAATGATAATTACCACGGAAGCCCTTGCCTTCTCCAGCTTAATTGTTAGATTTATATCTCTCTGCGCCTGTACCTGGGACATATAGATCATAGATGCCACACCCAACCCTATTAGTAGCACCGCGAGCAATCCCCACAATCGCATTGATACCCTTCTATAACTATATCTCGATCTACTATGAACCACCATTTTCCCACACAGTATCTATAGTAGGTCTGTGAATATCCACCGGGTTTTCTGTTATTGGCAAACCCACCATAGCTATATACCACGTTGCTATCTGAGACATTCTCCTCTCCACACATGATCTTCTCCTCGTCCGAGGAGCTAGCATTAGGAGCCTTTCACAACACTGGGCAGGCTGCTTTTTGTTTAAAAGGAGCATCTAGATAGAAACCTCTGCATTTTAAAAGAGGTATGCAGAGCGAGGGTTTAAAAAGTCTTGAGCTATGAAGCGGTTTTTCTCCTGTAAAGCATGATGGCAATGGCTATTGCAGCTATAGTTATCACCGCTATCGCAATCATTATTAATGGGGGCTGCGGCCCGGTTATCTCCTCCTTAGATGATTCGTTTCCTTTCAAAGGTGTTATAGCACTTGTGGTGGCTGAGGTTATGGCGGGGGTTGGTTGTGTGGGGCTTGGTACTGGGGTTCTGGTCCCAGGTTCTATGGGCGTCACAGTCTGGATCTTCTTCTCGATCTTGGCTATGCCATCCGGTCTAGCTTTTTCCTCGGAATTCCCCGCTCTATCTACAGAGACTAGGGTTATCTCGTACTCACCAGGATCTATATCATCGAATGTTGTTTCAAACGAAGCCTTCCCATCCGTCTCTGTGGAGTTGAATTTAATGATAGTGCTCCTCACGACTTCCCTAGAAACTGGGCTCTTAACCTGTACCAGGGCTTGGTCACAGCCAGAGCCTTTATCCATGCACTCCCCCACGATCGTCGTGGAGGAGCCTGTGGTCTTGACTTCTTTGAGCATTGTAACTGGGGGATCTAGATCTACTATGAGTCTCTCCACATTCGTCCTAATAGGCGGGTTATAATCAAACACTATATCAGCATAGATCTCAACAGTGTCACCAGTGAGAAGCTTCTCAGAAGCTCTCACACCCACAAGAGCCCACCCCTGTCCCTCAGGAGGTCTCTTATTGGGCGGGAGGTTTATCTCCGTGAGGTTTATGCTTATCACGACAGAGCCTTTCTCAACATCCTTCCCCATGCTGAGGAACACGTTCCTGTGGCTCAGATCAAGGAGCTCCACACTATCAGGGTCTAGAGCACCCTTCATATACAGCTTTACAGAGACATTAACAGCTGCAGCAGTGGCGTTGGCGAGGTTTTCGAACTCAACCATGATCCTGAGAGCCTGCCCTCGCTGGGTTATGAATCCACGGGGGTCAACAGTAACCTGGTTAGGATCTACAGAACCCACTATCCTAGGACTAGTACTCCTAGGTGAGATACTCTTAGACTTTGATAGCTGTCCCGAGACGTTCCCTATCTTAATATTCACACTGCTTGGAAGATTAGATATTCCATCGCAATCCTTGTCCAGCGGGCCGAAGAACTTATTGTAGAAATCCCTCATGTTATAATTGCTATGGTATATAGCATTTGACATTGGCGCAGCTGTTAACAAACCGAGCTTCGCTAGCTCCATATTAACATCCCCTATCTCTTTCCCTAGCTCTTGCTTAGCGGCCGCAGCCGCTTTTCTTAGAAGATC
>JAVVGG010000057.1:0-8785 GCA_032249275.1 Desulfurococcales archaeon | reverse complement strand
TAGGCTCTTCAGCCCTAGACCTAGATCTCCAGATACTATAGAGATCAGGTGTGGCTCCTCTCCTCTTGCCACTATGCATGTCTATATCAACAAGCACTGGGAATCTGCCAACCCACTCCCCCATAACTATAGCCCTACCCTTTGGAAGGCTAGGCAATATCTCGGCCAGTGTATCTTCGAGAGCATCAGCGATATTCATGACAGCCTTTCTATCCTCCTCCTGAACAAGCTTGAGGAAGACGAAGTTCTGGAGCTGAGAGGCCACATTAGGATCAAGGGATCTGGGTCTCTGGCTAACAACCCCTAGAACGCCTCCAAACTTCCTCCCCTCTCTAGCGAATCTCTGGAGACTCTCCTTAGCAGGTGTGGATGAATCTGATGGGAGGAATAGGGGTGCCTCTTCCACTATGAATATAGTCGGTATTCTAGATCCAGGCTTTTCTATGCCCTCCTTTAGGTGGTTTAGAAGCTCGTCTGCATATAGCTTTAAAACCCATGCCTTCTGATCATCGCTAAGGGTTGAAACATCTATCACGGCTATCCTCCCAGGCTCTATCATATCAACTATCCTTGGAGCCTCTAGATCTAGTGGCGAGGATTCGAAGAAATCCTCGACCTTCTCTATTGTATTGTTTACAACCTTGCTCTCAAAGGCATCCCTATGATCTTTAGCGACAGAGATGATCTCGTTTATGAGGAGGGCTAGATAGATCTCCTCAGGGGCTCCCCTTACATCCTCGCCGAGAACCTTGTCTAGCTGTATCTTTCTTTCAAGAAGGATCTCCTTAACAGCTGATGATATCCCAAGACCCTTAGAGCATTTCTCAGCTATAGCCCTGTTAAGCCTCCTAAGAGCCCTTGCTAGTAGTCTCCTCTGCTTAGTAGCGGCTGGATCCCTTATCACCATGGAAGCCAATATCTTCGGAGGTATCTTATAGGGGCTTATAACAGCGCTATAAACCCTCACCCTAGACGGATCCCCATCCTCTGGCTGGAGCCCAACATACTCACCATGAACATCAAATATAGCTACGGGAGCCCCGATCCTGGATAGCCTATCCGCTATTATCGCAACCGTGTTGCTCTTACCAGACCCAGTAGCCCCTGTTATGAGGAGATGCCTTGAGAGCTCGTTAACCCTCACCCTGATCTCTATCCCACTATATTCTGAGAGGGATCCAAGCCTTATATATCCCTCCTCAGGAAGCTCATAGAGGATCCTAAGGTATTCGGGAGGAGCTGGGTAGATAGCGGTTCCAGGGGGCAGGGGGTATCTAGGGGTCTCCGGCCTCTTAGCGGTGATATCGGCTATAACATATACATCTATAATAGATATTGAGGGGACGCTATAGTCCCTCGGGATATCCTCCCTAAGATCCGTTATAGATGGTCTCTCAAAGATCGGGGAGTAGCTGCTGTTAGAAACAACCCCCACAGCCCTTCTAACAGCCTGTGACCCAGTAGCCCTGTCTATGACCTTGAACTCAGCATATACATAGGAGCCTACCGGCATTGGATAGTCTGAATATACCTCACAATACGATGGAGATCTAGATCTTAGGACCCTCCCAAGTATAGGGGCGCTCATAGCTCTCCAAGCACCTCCCTACCGCTCTCAAGCCTAACACCATATACCCCCAATAGCTGTAGAAACTCCCTCCTACCTATCCTGCTATAGTAGTGGCACTGTCTAAGGGGCTCTGGATAGCCTGGGGCGCTGTGGAATCTGAGCATCTCGAGCACCTCTGAGACATCCTCAGCCGAGAGGGATCCGGGCATTGTGATCTGGTAGGCTGGTGCCCCCCTAGCGAGGATTGCATAGGTCAGCGTATATCTAACCCCCACACTGCTCTCATCAACCTCTATAGGCTCTAGAAACCCTGGCTCTCTAGGCCTTCCCTCGAGGATCTTGTCTATCAAGGCGTAGTCAGGAATCACAACAGGCTTGCCATCCACCTCAGGCTTCAAGAACCTAGATAGGATCTGCCTCGTATGGACTTTAGAGACGAAGACAACCTTGGAGATCTTTGATAGCCTCTCAAGGACATCTACCCTCTCAGACCAGCTCATCCTAAGAGACTCTGAGAGATCATCCCCACCCCTGAACTTGTTATAGAAGAAAGATCTTAGAGAGCCGTCGAAGAGTATAAGATCCGGCGGAGAGTCAATGGAATCTATAACAGCCTTAGCAGATGCAACCTCGAGATCCTTTGCCACATGATGAACAACACCCCTCCTATCCCTATAAGGTGTTGAACCCTCGTCATCAAAGCTGGATAGGAGCTCGAGCACGTCAAACTTGGCTAGATATCTACCATATCTGATAATATCCTCCGAAGAGCCTGTGAATGGGGCTGAAAAAGCCCTAATACCATAGATAAAAGCATATCTAGTCAACACACCCAGGAATGATGAGTCTGATGCAACAGAAGAGCTCTTCCTAACCCCATTCAAATCAAACCAAGAAGGCTTATTCACAAGCCTCACCCTTCTATACCTTGCAAGGGCCTCCTCAACCCTCCCCCTCAAAATCCTCAGCTCACCATCCATAATGGATGCTAGCATATCCACCAAATAGATTCTTATACATAGAAGAAGATATAGAGAAGAGCCCAAAACACCTGGGAGTACGAGTACTACTCAGGAGATGAATGGCTTAACCGGGATTACCCATACTACATGCTGGCAAGCTAAGATATTTTAGCCTAAGGCTAAAACATTTAGGCGATGGGCATATATGCTTGAACCTAAGTGTTAGAGCTTGTCACAGGGGATATGATCTATTTAAAACGCCGTGCGTGAAACCTGCATCTCCAACACATATGATCTTCTAGGCAAGATCTACGTAGAGCTGGTAGATAGATCCACTGGCGATATGAGAAGAACTATATGAGAGTTTTCTCCATGCGTTGAATAAGGTTGCGACCTAGATCTACTCCTCCTTCTCGCGCTTTTCCTCAGCCTGTTTCCTATGATGTGGTTGTTGAACCTGGGTGGGGAGTAGGTTCCTCTTTATCTCCTGGATTCTCTGTACTATCTCAAGCCACTTCGATAGTGACTCGAGGTCAAGCGGATCATTGTTTGTTGATAGTCTCTTAACAAGCTCCATCATCTTAACAGATGCGAGATCCTCTATCTTGGATAGCACAGATATCACAGACGCTGTGCTGGCCTCTTCATCACTTCTAACCAGGAATACCTTGCCGTGGAGTGGGCATATAACCTCCCCACCCCTCAGCCTGAAGAGGGGCGAGCCGCATGATGGGCATGTCTCTGCAAGCATCGCGGCCCCCGCCTTTAGAAGCTCGCTCATCCTCTTTACAAGCTCTGAGCTTCCGATCCTCTCCATCTAGTCTCCCTAGGTATCTAGTTAGACATGAGAGCTAATATTCCACAATAGCCTTAAACACGATAGTTTTTAACATGAATATGTAAATGGCGCTTAAAAATTCATGATCGCCTATATATATAAACCTCCTATCATTTACATGAATTGGGAAATAAGTTGAGTAGGTTACTCCAACTGCTAGCCCCTGAGAAGATGCAGGTGGAGCTGAGGAGAGAGATCATTGCAGGTATAACGACATTCCTGACAATGGCTTATATAATCTTCGTAAACCCCCTAATAGTTGGCTCAGGCTTTGAAATAGCTTTGAAAAACGCTTTGGGCGTCCAGGCGTTATCGCCTGAGCAGGTTGCCCTTGTGAACAGCGTTAAGGTTGGGATAGCAACTGCTACTATACTGGCTGCTTCCTTCGGATCTATATTGATGGCCCTCTACGCCAGGCTTCCATTCGCCATGGCGCCTGGAATGGGTGAGAACTCCTTCATAGGCTTCTCAGTGATCCCTGCATTCACATCAGTGCTCATGGGCATGGGTATAAGGGGTGAGGAGGCAGCTATAGTAGCTCTATACGCAGCAATATTCGCAGTCTTTATAGATGGCATCATATTCCTCTTCGCAGCCTGGTCTGGTATAAGGGAGAGGGTTTTGAGAACTATATCTCCCAACCTAGCATATGGGATAAGCGCTGGGATAGGGCTCTTCATAACCTTCATAGGACTATCTCTAGCGGGCTTAGTACACGCTGGCACCGGAACCCCTGTTAGCTTCAACGTGAAAGCCTTTGTAGAGCCTTCAAGCATAATAGCCATAGCAGGCTTTATAATGGCATCTATCCTCTATATAAAGAGGTTCTCACCAGCATTCCTCGTAACAATAGTGGTTCTAACAATAGTGGGGATCATAGCTGGTCTCGTGAGCATCCCACAGACAATATTCGAGATCCCGAGCTTCTCAACATCGATAGCCCCTGTATTCCCCACAGCGCTGAGAGCCTATATAGAGCTGATAGCACTTGCATTCCCAGTAGCATTCTCCCTCTTCCTAGTAGAGTTCTTCGACGGAATAGGAACAATATCCGGCCTGGCCACCAAGGCAGGGCTTGTAAATGGAAGGGGAAGGCCTATCAACATCGATAGAGCACTATATACGGACGCCTCAGCAACAATCGTTGGAGCCCTGGCGGGGACGACGACAACTGTTATCTATATAGAATCTGCCTCAGGCATAGAGGCTGGGGGTAGGACGGGGCTAACCGCCCTAATAACTGGGCTCCTATTCCTAGCATTCCTCCCAATAGCTCCTCTAGCAGCATCAATACCAGGGTTCGCCACAGCACCTGTGCTAATCCTAGTTGGGCTCATGTTTATGAGCGTGATAAGGAAAATAGATCTCGAGGATCTCACCGAGGCTATACCGAGCTTCATGGCTATAATAGCTATACCCCTAACCTATAGCATAGCAACTGGGATTGGACTTGCATTCATAACATACACCCTAGTGAAGCTTCTAAGCGGTAGGCTGAGGGATATAACGCCCGCCACTATCGTTATAACTGCTATATTCATCATATACTTCCTAATGCTCCCAGCCCTCCATTAGCAGAAGCTTTTTTACTAAACTCTCTAGATCTCTCAAACATAATTTTATATATCTCCTGAAGCGAGGCCCTTATATCCTCGAGATACCTCCACCTAGTCCTTATCCTATCCACCTCGCCAAGATCTATTGATGCCTCAAAAACCCCTTCCCCGCTCCCCACCTCGAATGAGATCCTCCCCTGGGGATCTGCTATGAAGCTGCCCCCCATAACATCTCTACCATCCACATATTTTGTGTTGGTTGCATTTACATGGATAAAGAAGATCGTGTTTTCAGATGCCCTAGACGCTCCTAAGGCCCTCCAAAGATAAGATCTGTTTGACGGTATTATGCTCGGGTTAACAACAATATATGAGCCTGCGAGAGAAGCAATCCTGACTATCTCAGGGTACATAGCATCTACACAGATCACAGAGGCTATTGAATAACCATATATAGTTTTAAATATTGCCGGAGGATCTCCTGGGAGAACCCTGCTTCTTTCACCAGTTGCTGCGCTAGGGAATATTTTGCCCCCCACAGCTATTGAGCCGCCCTTATCAATTATAGCTGATTTAGAGACTATAGACCCCCCAATATCTATATATGCAGAGCCGGCCACCAACACCCTTGCCCCAGATACATCTAGGATCTCTCTTGAGAAGCCCACATATTTCTCCATAGATATTGGTGTCCTGCCAAGCCAGTTCTCATAGATAGCCATGATCTCTGGCGAAGATGCTGTAGACGCTATATCCCTTACCCTTTTAAAATTCTCAATAGCGCCGCCTGCTATCCTGGACTGAATTATAGCTACTCTCAAGATCCTCTGGCTCAAGGGTTTTCAACTCCTCCCACAGGCTGGATCATGCCCTTCGATATCATCACTAGCCCCATGCCTACCAGATCCTCTAGAATCTTCCTGGCCTCAGCCCTATCGATCCCAAGCTCCCTCACAAGTATGTTAATTGCATCAAGAAACCTAAAGGATCCATAGGTGTTGAAAGCCTCAACAATCTTTTGATAGGCAGCAACATGTTTGGAGGGTATCCTAGTCTCTCTAATGCCGTCCTCACCAACATGTATATAGCCGATCCTCCCATCCCAAGTCTCCACTATATAATTGCCAACCCCATATCCCATGGGTCTGAGCACAACAACAGTGAATCCCTTTGAAGCGAGGATAGCTCTCCCGCTATCTGTGTAAACCCCTATAACGTTGCCAGGGAATCTCCTCCCAACGATGCTTGTCCAAGGGGCATATACTATGTTATACTCTGAACAGTTTGTTCGGATCCTGCCTAGATCCTCTCTGGAGATATACTTACTAAGTAGAAGAGAATCCTCTCTTAACCCCCATAGATCCTCTACGCACACCGATTGGTACCCCCTCTTAAAGAGTCTCGATATGTGGAGACCCATTATAGTAGCTAGAATAAACCTATTTCTAGATATAAAGGCAGCCCTCCTACTCATAGCATCCTCTAGTATCTCTAGTGGATCCAATGGATCACCTTCTCATCATAGCGATATATAGGATGGCTAGAGCTATAATTAGAATTGGAGATGTATAGATCTCTATAGGGCCGGCTTTCCCGCCAACTAATAAGAGTGTTTTAAGGGGCTCTGGGATTCCGACGCCCCTTAGAACCGAAGCTATCTGCGGCCCCAGGGCTATTATAATGCCTATTACAAGGAGTAAGGCTCCCAATATTATCAGGGGTATTGCAAGCATCTGCGATTCAGAGGTGCTGAGCACAGCGGCTCCCCCATTATTAGTATATATATGCCCTCTATATAGCGATATATTCGGATCATATGTTCTGCTTGATCCGAGATCTCGCCTTATCTAGATCGCCATAAACACCTAACCTTTTAGGTTTATACCCTATTATCCCCTGAGAAACAGTATATACGGTGCATATCTTGGGCGAAGCATCTCCCCACGGCGAGGCTCTAAGAAAGTACCAGAGGATTGTAATAGATATGGATATATGTATAAGCTGTGGAGCATGCGTAGCGGTATGCCCCGTCCAAGCCATAGAGCTGGATCAAAATGCGAAGGCGAGGCTCATATGGGAAAAGTGTATTGATGACTTCAGCTGCGTTAAAGTATGTCCTGTAAACTGCATATGGCCTTCTTCTGAGGCACCGCATCAATCGAAGGAGAAGAGTGGATGGTATAGATTTGGAAGAGAGCTGGAAGAAATAGAGAAGAAGATCTTTGAAGAGTGGAGGAGCAAATATGGAATTACTGGGGCGCCAGCCGAGTTATAGCTAAAAGAGATTATTGCCGATATATAGATATAAAAAAGCCTTTTTCTTTTACATCTATCTTATCTGCCGTTGAACTGTTATTTAGCTCTGCCAGTTATTACATAGACCTTCGTACCGCAGCTAGGACACGTACCCACTATGGCCTTAGCCTTGTTCTTAAGCACTGTCTCTGTTGGATTCTTTAGCTCTACCTTCTTCCTACACTTTAGGCAAAAGCCCTGTGGCATATACTCTCACCATGTACTCATTATGTAAGGTGAAATTTAAATATTTACCCCCTAGAATCTGGGTAAATCTATTTCCAAAGTGCTGTGGAGATCCCGAAACGTGTGACAAAAGAGTTTTCATAATATAGCTCGCTATAAAAAGCATATTATTCACTTTATGGAGATAGCTACATATGTTTTAGAGATCTACAATATCCGAACAACGATCCATATGATCGTGATACATTCGTATTACAACTGAAAACCTCACCCTAAGGGTGTAGCTAACATGCAGTTAAACATCTATCTCTCCGAGGCTATGACGATAGCTATAAACCTTGTGTCTCCTCCAAATGTGAAACGTGACATGGAGATCTAGCCGGCTACGATAAAAAGGTTAAAAAATGAAAAGCCCTTAGTTAGCTGTTTTAAGTTTCATTTGAGGTTTATAGGGTCGGTATCTGATATCCTAAGCGGATCTATTGGGCCTTTCCCTGTATGTGGAGGAGCTCGCTGAAGACCTTTGAGTGAGCTTGTAAGGGCGTATTCTGTCCTTATTAGGAGCCACTATGAGCGGGTGGAGCCCAGCGATATGGATCCCAATGAAACGGAGTTCTGAGGGCAATGAGGTCAAGGGAAGGGGAGTTAGTAGGGACGAAGCTCAGTGAAATCTGAATCCCTTCCGCATTTATGATCTGATCTGTTGTTCAATATATATCTTTGTTTAGTGATATATATGAGTGGCTATTATGCCAACCACTCTTCTCGATGTGTGGGTGAAAGTTGTTAGGAGAGACTGTGATGTGGCTAATGCTATTACGTCTATGAGCTGGGATATCAGGATGATCAGGGTTAGCCCTGGCAGGACTATGTCAAGCCATATGCTCAGAATCGTTAGCAGGGATCCTGAGGAGGTCAAGTCACAGCTCCTTAAAAAGGGTATTAGGATTGTCAGGATCTTGGGGAACAATACTCTCTGGGTTAGGGCTAGGAGCTGCTCATCCTGCTTCCTACTTAGCAAGGGGGACTGCGTTGTGATAGAGGGGATCCCCCTTTCTAGCTATGAGATGAGCTACAGGCTATTAGTCCCTGGGTTAGGGGCTCTCAGAGATATCATGAAGACCCTAGCATCTGCGGGGCTCCAGCCAGTTGTTCTGAAGAGGGCTGAGCATATAGAGGTTGGCGAGCTAACACCGAGACAGCTTGAGGTGCTTCTATTTGCATATAAAAAAGGGTATTTCGACACACCTAGAAAGATCTCATTATCAGAGATGGCCAGCATGATGGGTATAAGGGCGACATCTCTTAGAGATATAATTAGAAGGGCTATTAAGAAGATAGTTAGGAAATATCTAGCCGACATGGGGCTTCTTCTCGA
>JAVVGG010000056.1:0-8981 GCA_032249275.1 Desulfurococcales archaeon | reverse complement strand
TTTCCCAGCCCTCTCACCAGCGGATCATAGATTCCTCTATCTACTCGGATTTACAACCTGAAAGCCTCGCCCTTTAGGGCGGGGAGGAGGTCAGCTTCATCATCCCTTATATAAGTTTCCGAGGCTCTTCTATATAGGGGTCTATAGATGTATATAGTGAGTATAGAGGCTGTAGAGTTCAGGGAGTTTAGCGAGAGGGGTGCTAGGGGTGTTAAGAGGAAAACCCTTGTCGATGCTAGTGTTGGTTCTAAGAGGTTCTATCTCAGATACTATAGAGTCGAGCCTGGAGGCCAGACGCCTTTAGATGTTCATGATTATGAGCATATAGTGGTTATAACTAAGGGGAGGGGCTCTGTGCTTACAATGGTTAACGGTGCCCCCACTATAAAGAGTGTTAGGCAGGGTGATGTGATATTCATAGCATCTAGAGAGCCTCATCAGTTTATAAACACGGGCTCCTCAGAGCTTGAGTTCCTATGCTTCAGAGGTGCTGATGTTCTCTATAGGGATGAGGTTAGGAAGATCATAGAGGAGGTGAAGACATGAGACTCCCATATCCCAGGTGGATCTATATCGGCGATCTTGCCAAGCCCTCGAGCATAGACGAGGCTATAGGGATTCTCGCTGGCTTCTCAGCCCAGATCGAGGTTCACAAAGTTCTAACCCTCTCAAGGTATATCTCGTCGAGCGGGCTTGGATGGGATCATATACAGAAGGTCTATGACGTTGTGTTCAGAGATCTAGGTCACCTATCCCTCCTATCCCTCTTCGGAGATCCTTTGAAGCCCCTTGCAAGGGGCAGCCCTGATCTAGACTATGCATTGGGATCTATAGCAGAGATAGCTGATCCAGGGCTTGCACTATCAATCACACTATCAACCGTTGTCCCAGCCTATATAGCTATATTGGAGTTCATAGTTAGGAGAACACCTCTGGAAAGGGTTAGAAAAGCCTTTTCAGAGATCCTAGAGGGCGAGATGAGGGATCTAGAGGAGCTCCTCAGGATCCTATCCAATAGGTTTAGAGGGGGTGAAGCTGCAGAGGCTCTCGAGGAGAGGGCTGTAGTGCTATTCGCATCAGCTGGGGCTGAGGATGCCTTAAAGGTTTCTATAGCCTCTATAGCTAGTGGATCGATCCTGGATGAGGTTGCATCTAACAAGGTGCTAGGCGATCTATATAGGAGCATAGATGGTGCTAGGAAGCATGCTGCTGAGAAGCTATATGTTGACAGCAGTGCTGTGGTGGCTACTATATCGAGATATGGCTTATCTGGGCTTGCTCTGTGCTGAGCTAGATTAGAGCTAGGGCGTTGATGCGATATATTCTTTCTTGGAAACCACTATGACCTTAACAGCCTTTTCAACGTCTTGTGCGGTTTGGAATGCCTTTTCAACCTCGCCTAGCTCGAATATATGGGTTACTAATTTTTTAACAGGTATCTTCTTCGACGCCAATATCTTTATCGAGGCCTCTATATCCCTCTCTGATGCGGAGTATGATGGTGTTAGTCTAACCTCGTCGTAGAAGATCCTTGATATGGGGATCTCTGCTGTGGATCCAGGTGGCGGTGCTCCGAAGAGAAGGATCTCACCCCCCTTTCTAACCAGCTTGAAAGCCGTTGGAAGGGCTTTTGTGGAGCCTGTCGAGAGAACTACTAGATCATATCTCCTGAGCTCGCCAACCTCTGCTGGGGATATGCATGCATCTGCACCAAGGCTAGATGCTAGCGAGCATCTAGTCTTAGAGAGATCTATTGCAAATATCTCCGAAGCCCCATAGGATCTGAGGGTCATGGTGAAGAGAAGCCCCATAGGCCCTGAGCCAACGATGGCGACGCTATATCCAGGCCTATAGGTGCTCCTAGATATAGCCCTTAAAACAGTTGCTAGGGGCTCTATAAATGTTCCCTCAATCCAATCTATAGATACTGGGAGGGGGTGTACAGCACCCCTCTCCACATTGATCCTCGGGACTAGGAAGTACTCCGAAAATCCCCCTGGATATATGTTGCTCTCCCTGAAAAGGGGGCAGGAGGTCTCAGACCCTGTGTAGCAGTACCAACACCTCCCGCATGAGACGTGGTGGTGGGTGAAAACCCTCAACCCTGGTTTAAAGTTCTCAACACCTCCACCCACCTCCTCTATAACTCCAACCACCTCGTGACCCAGCACCGGGGGTGTCTCTGTTCCACCCCTTATCTTCTCTAGATCGGTTCCACATATTCCGCAGGCCACCATTCTAACAAGGATTTCCCCGTCCCCTGGCTTTGGAATATCGAGATCCACTACCTCCAGCCCTCCACTCCTTTTCACAAGGGCTGCTCTCAACTAGGCCCCTTATTAGGATTCTACCAAAGATATATAGGGCGATCTATTTGAAGGCCGCTGTCCTCCACTCCCCAGGGGATCTAAGGGTAGAGGAGATAGAGTCTCCAAAGCCTAGGAGGGGATCGATAGTGGCTAGGGTTCTCATAGCGCTTACGTGTGGCACAGATGTTAAGCTGTATAGGAGGGGGCATCCATTTGCTAGGCTTCCAAATGTGATCGGCCATGAGTTTGTAGGCGTTGTTGAGGATCTTGGAGAGGGGGTTCCCGAGGATCTCAGGGGGAGGGTTTTTGTGACTATGAACACCTCTCCATGTGGGGTTTGCTTCTACTGCGTTAGGGGGAGGGAGAATCTATGTGAGAGGCTTGGCGAGACCATAATAGGCTTCACAGTTCCAGGGGCATATGCTGAGATGATCGAGATCCCTGAGAGGATTTGGAGGAGATATTTCTACCAGATCCCACCGGGTTTAGATCTCGTTGAAGCAGCATTTCTAGAGCCCTTATCAACAGTTGTGCATGGCCAGAGAATCCTCGGGGGTGTTGATGGGGAGTGGGTCGCCGTTATAGGCTCTGGGCCTATTGGGTTGATGCACCTACAGCTTCTAAAGCTAAGAGATCTCAGAGTAGCTGTTATAGATAGGCATTGGGAGAAGCTGGATGTTGCCAAGAGGCTTGGGGCTGACATTGTGGTTAACTCTAATGAGGAGAGGCCTGAGGATATAGCTAGATCTATAAACAGTGGTAAAGGCTTCGACGCCGTTGTAGAGGCTGCGGGGAAGCAAGAGGCTTGGGAGCTGGCCATAAGGCTTGTGAGGAGCGGTGGAAAGATCCTGTTCTTCGGAGGCCTTCCAAGGGGCACATCGATCTCCATTGATAGCTATAGAATCCACTATGAAGAGATAGAGGTTAAAGGGGCGTTTCACACAACTCCGAGGGATGTTGATGAAGCGTATAAACTTATAGAGGGTAGAAGGCTAAGGCTCAGAGAGCTTGTTAGCGGGGTCATGCCGTTGGAAAGGGTTAGAGAGGCTCTGGAGAGCATGGGAAGGGGTGCAGGGCTTAAATACGTTATAAAGCCATGACGCTATAACCAACGCTATAACCCCCCAAACCTCTATATTAACGGTGAAGAGGAATCCGGGATCTGAGTGGTGATGACCACATACTTTACTGATCTGGGTAAAACACACAACTGAAAGCCCCACCCTCTTGGGATAGGGAGGAGTCAGCTTCTCTGAGATCGGCTGCCCTGTGTTGGTGCTAGGAGGGTTTTAGCGTCTATTCTTGTGAATTTCTTGAGCCTGTAGATCGGTACTGAGAAGAATCTATTCATTTTATATGTTTCGTGGAGGCTCCCCACTATAGGGATCTTCTCTCCGCAGAATTTACATCTATTGTCCTTTGTAAGTCTCCAGCTTATGATCTCAAATCCGTATCTCTCTATAACGATGTTACCACAGCTGGGGCAGTATGTATGCTCGTATGGGTGGCCCGGGACGTTGCCTATATACACATATTTCATCCCCTCCCTCTTTGCAAGCTCTATATGCTTCTCAAGGGTTTCTATGGGTGTCCAGGGATAGTCCATCATTAGGTAGTCTGGGTGGAATCTCAGGAAGTGCAGAGGCGTTTCGGGCCCGAGGTTGTCGTGTATCCATCTAACTAGTCTCCTAGCCTTCTCCAGATCATCTCCTACCTTGGGTATAACGAGGTCTGTGACCTCTATATATATACCCTTTCGCTTGAGCTCCAGCAGCGCGTTGAAAACAGGCTCATAGCTTGGGATCAATATGAATTTCCTGGCAAAGGCATCGTCACCGTTACCCTTGAAATCGACTGTGATGGCATCGAGGAATTTCGAGAGAAGATCTATAGCCTCGTCTGTGAGATACCCGTTAGAGACGAAGGTGTTGAAGAGACCCCTTCTATGGGCCTCGACACCGACGTCGTGGGCGAACTCAGCGAATATAGATGGCTCGTTATAGGTGTATGTGACACCCTGGGCGCCGGCCTTAACAGCTAGATCAACTACCTCCTCAGGAGTGACCTCGAAGCCCTCGACAACCCTCCTCTGAGAGATATCGAAGTTCTGGCAATACATACAGGCCCAGCTACAGCCGGTAGTCGCTATCGAGAGAACCATAGATCCTGGGTGGAAGTGGCTGAGAGGCTTCTTCTCAATTGGATCCACATGGGCGGTTATGATCTTCCCATAGTTGAGGAGATAGAGCTCGCCATCCCTGTTACCCCTCACACCGCAGAAGCCAATCTGCCCAGGGGAGAGCTTACACTTCCTAGCACAGGCTGTGCACTCAACCCTCCTGTTACCCAGATCCCTATATAGTAAAGCCTTCTTCATACCCTCTCAGATTATATAGCGCTTGAGGAGTTAAAAGAACCATTTAACCCGAGATTAAAAGGAAGAAATCAGTCTATGATATAGATGCTTCTAGCAACTAGAATTACAGCTGAAAGCCTCGCTTTTTAGGGTGGGAAAGAGGTCAGATGCCACATCTCTAGATCCTCTGTGGCTTATTAGCAGAGCTTATTATCCTCTTAGAGTAGGATCTGATGGTGCAAGCCATGGTCAAGGTTCTGCTTCTCATAATGTCAGGAGACGAGAAGGCTGATCTAAGTGTGAGATTTGCATATAGATCTCTCGAGGATAATAGGTTCGAAGATCTAAAGGTGATCTTCTTCGGCCCAAGCCAGAAGAGAATAGTATCGTACGAGGGTGAGATGAAAAAGATGCTTGAAGAGCTGAGGAGGAGGGGTGCTATAGATGCTGCTTGCATAAACGTGGCCAAGAGCCTTGGCATCGAGAAAAACCTAGAAGATCTAGGGGTAAACCTCGTGCCCGTAGGAAATAGAATAGCATATTTCCTTGAAAAAGGCTATCAGGTTATCAGCTTCTAACCCCGACCCCTTTAGCTCTTACCGGCGAGTTCCTGCTCTGTTTTCCTCCTCTTAACAGCTGCGTCGAAGACTATCCAGTTTCTATACCACTCCTCATTCTCCCTCTTAAGAAGCTCTAGAACCATCCTTGTGAGATCCTTCGCACTGACCTCCTTAACACCCTGATCCAATAGCCTACCCTCAACTATCTTAGCGATCTTCCTCGCAGCCTCGGGAGTGGCGCCAGCCTTCAAACAGCTAACCACTATCTTTTCAACAATGAACTCCTCCCTACTTCCATCCCTTTTAATAACATATATCACCATACATCCCCCAATGAGATATATATATCAATAAATATATAATTATGGTTAATCCTTGCCGTGCGGTTGATATCTAACCTCCTCTCCGCCTTGAATGGCGAGACTTTCAGCTGTAAATGAGGCGTTGATCCTAGGATCTCGTTATATACAAGCTCAACCCTTCCCTCAAGAAAGCCAGGTCTCTCCTCGATCGTCTCAAACCTCTTATCATCAGATCTTATGATGATGCCTGGATATGTATCACTATCTCCTGGCCAGATAGCTTCTTGCTCTTAGCACCCTTCTTAGCAATCCTATTAACAGCCTCCTTAAGAACCCTAGAAAGCATAGTCCCAGCAATAGTGCTCAATAGTGTTATATCGCAATAAATATACCGAGACAGATTATTAAGGAGTTATTTGGATTTGTTTGTGGGTGTTTAGTTTTATGGAGGTAGCTATCGGATCCTAAGGCAATTTGATTATCCAACCCTAGTGAGACCTAAGACTGCTATCTCGACAATCCTCACAGCTATAGGAGGATCCCTTTACGCTGGAAACTCGCTAGACTATACTGGAACCCACATCCCACTACTCGTGGTTACAACTGAAAGCCTGCCTTTCAAGGCGGGGATGGTGATTCATAAGCTCTGTATCCTTCTAGCATTCTCGAATGATTATGGGATTCGTGCGAGTCTTGGGGGCCAACCTCTAGCTAACCTATGCCTCCGAGATTATGACGAAATTCACAGCCTCGAGCCCCCCACAGAGGGAATAGGAATAACAGGCATGATATCCACCTCAGGGCCAAACCGTCCTAGAGAGAATGTAGCTCAAACCTCCCCACTCTAAGGGGAACTCTCCTCCTTAGGGCAGAGAGGAGGTCAGATGTTTATGCATCTTTAGATGATGAAATAAATAAAGCTGTTATTGATTATATCGTAAATATTGCGAGGGAATTTATGAGGTCATGGAGTATTAGGGATGAAGAAGTCTGGCAACAATAGTTTTGTTAAAATCTAATATAGTTTGGAGGTATCGCTATCATATTACATCGCTTTTAATATAAGTATTAAATTATAGTGTGTATATAGAAGAGGAGAGATTATGAGAGATGAAGCTATTCGCTGGTTAGATGAAGTTCTATAGGATCTGCAGAGATTCTTCAGAAAAAAGACATTATGCTGCGGCCCTCTATTCTCATCAAGCTGCTGAAAGAGCCTCTAAAGCCCTTCTATACCATGTGAACGAGGTCCCTGGGGCCATAGTGTTCGTCAACCATTTCAGAGATATCTAGAGGTAGGAGGCCTCAGCAATGCTGAGGTATTGCATGTATTGATTGCTCAGAGCCTAGCGTCTAGGAGTGATTAAAAGCCATTAGAAGTAACAGAAAGTATCGAGGAAAAAAGAAACAGCCCTTTCCAAATCCCGAAGGGTATAAAGCCTAAGTAGAATGTGGTTTTAATTTTGAATGCCCCTTTCCATCGAGACTAAGGGGAAGAGTCTTTCTAACTAGACCAGTCGAAAACCTTTCCTCGGGTTGGGATATCGACTAGTCGAGCTTGCCGGGTATAGATTTAAAAGAGGCCCCCTTTCGATGGATGCTGGATTAAATAGGATATATGCCCGGCTGTTTCTCGGCAGATGGTGGTTCATTGTTTTTATCCCTGCCATCTACTTCTCAACGGTCTCTCCGAGCTCGCTTACTGCAGTAGCTCCCCACCAGTCGCCTGGTGGTTCATCACCCTACGGGTCTCGGAAGTTCGAGGGCACCGATAGATATACAAACAAACGAATGTAAAAGCATCCCTACTATCATGAAAAAAGGATACAGTCCTTTCCAATGGCAGGTTCTGGTGAGCTTTAAGAAGGCCCTCAGCAATGCCTCAACTGGTAGAGGATGGAGAGGAGGCCTCTCTCATGGGGCCTGTCGAGCCCAATGTTGCCATTAAATTAGATGTAGCTAGAATCGAATAAAAGCATTATGAGTGAGAAACGTTATTTTCTGTTGCCATCTATTTTTCTTCTATTAATGTTTATGTGCTCTGCTAGATCCTCTAGCTTCAGGGTATATGGCTTAGCCGGTTTTGCTATTGGCATCATGTATAATACATGTTCGTTTAGCGGAGCTCCTATTATTTCCCTTACGAGCTCGTCGTGGAATGCTCCTATGGCAACGGTTGCCAAGCCCAGTGCTGTGGCTTGTAGATATATGTTTTGTGCTGCGTGTCCTACCTCTATCAATACATATCTTATCCCTCTTTCACCATATCTTTTTGTTGTTCTTTCATATATGGCTGTTATGATTATACATGTTTTAGCATTTAATATCCATTCCTGTTCGAGCCCTGCGGTATAGAGTTCCCTGCTTAGATCCCCCTTTTTAACAACTGCCAGACTATGTGTTTGAGGATCATATCTATAGGATCCCGCTTCTAAATAAGATCCTCCCGGCAATACGACACCCTTGGGATATACTACTGCATAGAACTCTAGAGGATAAGTAGCACCGGCGCTGGGGGTCGTTTTGAAGCCATAGCGTGTCTCGCTAATACCATAGGCGGCCCATAGTACCTGCGATAGCTCGTCCAGGCTCAGAGGTTCAAAGGTATAGTTTCTAATACTCCTTCTATTAGCTATCGCCCTCTCAACACTCATAGAACCATCCAGCCTAGGCAGGGGTAGCTCTACTCTATCACCTATAACGCGATAACTTATGCTTTCCACAGCCCCGCCACCAAATCTCGAGTATGCCCTTAATAGCATGAGGGGGCCTAGGGTTAGAGATGCTATAATCGATGAAGCTAAGCCTAATATGAAGAATCTCCTCGACACCATATATAGTCCATGTTAAAATATCTCAATAATAATATATAATCAATGCTATCGATATTCATGTATGGAGACGCTATATGATGGCACTACTAATATTGCTGTCAACCTATACCGGGATAGTGCTAGCTCCCATAGCATTTCTCGCAGTAGCCTCGGGCTATTGTATGAAGTCACCACAGCTAGCAGGGCTTCTAACAATAGGCGTGCTGGGAGATTACAACACGTGTAGCGAGATACACACTATCATTGTACCCGAGCTTCTATCTCTACTCGGCGCGATTCACGCACTATCAACCGCCGAGATCCTAGCTAGAAAATACTCAGGTCTAGGTAAGGTAATAACAGCACTACTAAATCTCTATAGGGCTTCAGCGTGGGTATTAACACTTATAACAATTACTATAGTATTAGCGCACACCACTCTATTATAGCCCCATAGGTGGCATCTATATCCTAGCTTCACCATGTTCTCGTGTCATCTTCATCAAAAATTAGCGACAACCATAATCTTTCAATTCTATAGTAGATCATCGCTTTCTCTCACTCACAGGTGCCTCGAACTCAAGCCTCTTTCAATTCTATAGTAGATCACCTCAATGCTCTTCTTATTCCTATACCCCTCT
>JAVVGG010000055.1:0-9158 GCA_032249275.1 Desulfurococcales archaeon | reverse complement strand
TCATAATGGGATATTCTAGGCTTGTTAAATGGATAGACTGGCAGGCAGAGAAACACAGGGTTCCACTAGCCATAGTAAACCCAAGCGGGACATCATTCGGAATGTCCAAAATGCGATTCAAAGCTGGAGGAGAATGGATATAGAAGATTAAAATGCCCTAGATGCGGCTTCGAAGCAGATAGGGATGTCATCGGGAAGCTCAATATCAGGAAGAGGGCATTGAAGAAGCTGGGGATCAAAATAGATTTCGGGGGAGTTCTGGCCCCCCTCACTGCCCCCCAAATGACAGATGTAAACCCGAATAGATGGGGGGAACCAATGAACCGCCCACAAAGGGGCAGGGGAACCCCCGCCCTTCAGGGCGGGGAGGAGGTCAGCTACGTCTGAAGGCCTTGCCTTTTAAGGCGGGGAGAGGTTTTGGACAAAGGCCTGTCTCGATGGGGTTTAGATCGGGATTCTATCCTCTGTCAAATTGATCTTTATAGTTTTTCTATTATAGGTTTATAAGATATTATACATATGTTTTCTGAGGATATCTTGAAGATATATGGCTCGGATATATATAGAGACCTTATTGAGATTAAGAATAGGAGACCCCTGATACACCATATAATGAACTATGTGGTTATGAATGACGCTGCAAATGTGACCCTTGCTATAGGTGCTTCGCCAATAATGGCTCACGCGATCGAAGAGGTTGAGGAGCTTGCCGCTGTTGCAGATGCTATCTACATAAATATCGGTACGCTTGACAGCCATTGGATACCATCAATGGTTGCTCTAGCCAAGGCTGCCTCTAGAAATAAGAAGCCCCTGATCCTAGACCCAGTTGGTGCTGGGGCTACAAGACTTAGAACAGAGACTACAATAAGGATCTTGAGAGAGGCTGAGGTAACGATACTCAAGGGGAATGGGGGTGAGATAGCAGCCATAGCAGGCAGCAGGGGTCTTGTCAAGGGTGTAGATTCTCTCGGCGAGGCTAATGTCGATATAGTTGAGAAGGTTGCGATGGAGTTCAACACAACGGTATTCGCCTCAGGCCCTGTAGATGTTATTTCAGATGGATCGAGATATGCCGAAATTAGAGGGGGATCGGAGCTCTCTAGATATGTGACTGGAATGGGATGTATGCTGGGATCTATAGTATCTGCATTTGCAGCGGTGAATAAAGATCCTCTGAGGGCTTCTATAGATGGCTCGGTTTTCTTTAAAAGGGCTGCTGAGCTAGCATCTAGAAGGGCTAGGGAGCCTGGGAGCTTTAGGGTTGAGCTTATAAACGCTATATACTATATAAGCCTAGATCATTTGAGGGATGTTGAAGTAGAGATAAGATCTAGGAGGTCTTCTCAATAGCGCGTAGAAATAGATCCTCTATAGATGCTCTGCCAAGTCTCATCTCAATTATATAGCCACCGGACTCTCTGATCACCTCGTAGATCCTCTTCCTAATGATCTTATCATCCCCATCACCACTTATATATACCTTAATCCTATTACCAATAGCCTCTACCCTTTTAACACCACTAACCCCCTCGATAAGCCTTGAAACCCCTGGGATCTCCTCGTAGAGGGTTATCTCAACCTCTTTATCACCCTTCAAAATAGCCTCAACATCCTCCTTTGTGCCTGAGGCAACGATTCTACCCTTGTTTATTATAGCTATGTGGGTGCTGATCCTCTCAACCTCCTCGAGCACGTGGGATGAATATAGTATTGTCTTCCCCTTCTTAGCAAGCCCAACAAATAGATCTTTGAACTGTATCCTAGCCTCCGGATCTATTCCCATGAGGGGTTCGTCAAGGATCAGGAGCTCCGGATCTGGAAGTATTGCCTGGGCAATCGCCAGTCTCTGGATCATTCCCTTGCTATATGTGCCAATCTTCCTCCCAGAAGCCCTTTCAAGCCCAACAAGAGATAGAACCTCCGAGATCCTAGTCCTAGAATCTCTCCCAAGCCCATATAGATCAGCTGTTAGTCTCAGATACTCCTCACCGCTCATAAAATCTGGGAAAGATGGGAGCTCAGGCACATAGCCCACCCTAGACATCACTTCTGAGTGCCTAGAATGCGGATCTAAACCTAGGATCTCTATATAGCCTCTATCTTGCTTTATAAGCCCAACAAGGATCCTTATAAGGGTGCTCTTACCAGCCCCGTTAGGGCCTAGAAGGCTATAGAGAGATCCTCTGGGAACCTCCAGATCTACCCCATTCAAAGCAGCTATATTTCCATATCTCTTAAAGACATCCTTAGCCCTGATCACGATCTCTATAGCTGTTTACCCCATACATAAGTATCTTTGGAAGATATTTTCCATAGATCCCTAGATCCCTCTATAATCTAGGTTGGCTAAAGCTGTGGGAATAACTACACTACATATACAAGAGATCATCGGCTCTCTGCTAGGACGCCCCATATAAGCCTAGACAATACTCTCTCATGGTGGTCGTAGTCCATAGATATGCTTCTAATCCCCATGCCAGCCAGGATCTTCATAGCCCTTTCTACACCAATTACCTCCACAGCCTTGGTCGCTATCCACTGAAGTCTCAGAGACCTGATTTCATCTCCTATCAATCTAGAATATCTCTTGAGAGCCTCCTCACCATCAGATCTTCTGAGAGCTGTTGAGAGAGCCTCAACCTGCTTGGAAGCTGGGTACAGGCCACCGCCGCTGAAGGGCTTGGCAAAACCCGCTGCATCCCCTATAGCTATTACACGGTCTCTATAGTGGTTTGTAAGTGGATAGCCTCTAACGATTAGCCCCCCATATGTTCCTCTCAGACTATCATCTCTAAGATATCCTAGCTTTCTGAGTACTGCTAGATAGATCCTAAACGCTCTATTAGAATAACTTCTAAGCGATGAAGCCATACCCACGACAGCTTCTCTGCTGCCTAGCGGTACTAGCCATCCGAAGAACCCATTGAAGATCCTATCATCGACGGAGACAAGGATCTCATCTTCATCTATGTTCTTAGACGTTCTAGCATATCCCTGAATACCTATTAACAGGTCTTGTTTCCTCGAGAGTCCAAGCCTCCTCGAGATAGTGCCTAGAGACCCCTCTGCTATAGCAACCATCGATCCAACAACCCTTCTAAACCCCTCTTTTCCATGAACAGCAATGCCTCCCTCGAAATCTACCGATACAACCCTTGCCCTGGTATGTATCTTTGAACCCATATCTCCTGCCTCTTTAGCTAGGAGCCTTTCAAGCAAGATCCTATCCAGCTTATAGATCCTCTGGCTAGGCTTGAGAACAGCTATATCCTTCCCTGCAGTGTTTAACACTCTTATATATTTATAGCTGGAAACAATGCTATCCCTAGCCGGAGACCCTATAACCCTTATAGTATCCCAGCTAACCAGCCCAGTACAATGTGGCGGAACCCCGATGCTGGGGTTCTCCTCAAACACCTCAGAACCTGGGATCCTAGATGCTAGGAGTAGGCCTGAGAAGCCTCCCCCAACCACTAGGATCTCTCCCATGGCCTCTCAGCTATTCCTGATCCTGTGATTTTACAGGTCTCCTCAGGCCTAGAGATGAAAGGGCTCTAAGCACATCTTCTATATATTTGTTAACATCATTAATATCTATTGATCTGACTTTAAGATCTCTGTATATGATACTCTCAACTGCTGAATAGCTCCTATACCTCTCATTCAGATATCTCCATCTAACCCCTTTAAGCGCCTCGGCTATATCTCTTCTAAATGGTATTGATCCTTTCAGCATTAGAAAGGCTATTATTGGATAGCCTATATATCCCCTATACATGGTTCCATTGTCATTGCTATCGGCAACCCTTCTCTCTAGATCCACATACACCCTATAGCTTCTATCCCCCTCGGAGCTGACTACTATAGCCTCTTTATCAGAGGTTATCTTGATCCTCCCATCTGCTATGGCCCCTAAAGCCTCGAGAACCTTTATTCTGGGCGGTGTTTTGAGGAGTTGCAAGCTATTCCCTCGAGATCTTCTCTGAGTACTTTTCATAACTCAGCAGATCTTTAACCTCGTCTTTGTTAGATAGCCTTATCTTGAAGATCCAACCCCCACTATATGGTTCGTGGTTTATGAGCTCAGGCTCCTCCTTAAGCCTCTCGTTAACCTCTATAACCTCCCCCGAGACCGGGGCGTATAGGTCTGCAACGGCTTTTATGCTCTCTATAACTCCTACTGAGTCTCCCTTTCTAACTCTAGATCCTCTTTGAGGTAACTCAACGCCTATTATGTTTTTAAGCTTCTTCTGCGCATAGTCTGTGATCCCTACCACCGCTATCTCACCATCGATCCTGATCCACTCATCTGTCTCCGTGTATAGGAGGCTCTTAGGCACTCTATAGCCTTTCACAACAACCTCTTCCATATGCTCACCTCTTTATTAATGGATAATCGAGTATTTTTGCTTCGTAGAGCCTGCCTCTAACCTCTATATCTACGCTCATCCCTGGGAGTGCATGGCTACTCCTAACATAGCCCATAGCTATTGGCCTCTCGAGATATGGTGAGTATGCTCCGCTGGTTATATATCCTATCTCCTCACCCTCATATAGCACTCTATATCCCTTCCTAGGTATGATCCTAACGCCCTTCTTAAGTCTAAACATATACCTCACCCTTGTAACCCCCCTCCTACCGATCTCTCTAAGGGCTTCACAGCCTATACAACCACCCTTCCCCCTTGTGAAGACCCAGTACCTAGCCTCTAGAGGGTTTACATCCTCCCCTATATCCTCTCCATATAGCACATACCCCATCTCAAGTCTCAGACTATCCCTTGCTATAAGGCCAGCTAGCTTGACACCAATAGATCTGGCCTCCTCTAAAATCTTAGAAGCTGTTGAGGGGCTTGCAATGATTTCAAAGCCATCCTCGCCAGTCCACCCACTCCTACTTATAACCTTTACTCTTCCAAACTGTGTTTCGAGATCCTCTAGAAACTCGAGGGGTTTGAGGGTCTCGGCATCTCCTAGCCTGAGTCTTGAGAGATATCGAGGGGAGTTGGGACCCTGGAGGGCTAGCATCGCCGTGTCCATCGTGATATCCTTTATAGAGACTCTATACCCTCCTCTAGATATCCACTCGCCGAGCCAGCCATAGATCTTCTCCCTATTAATTGCATTACATACTATGAGCCATCTATCCTCCGCAAATCTGTATAGCATAACATCATCCTTGAAACCCCCCTTTTCATTTAGAAAGGCTGTTGGGCCGAACATAGATTTGTCCTTTGATTCCCCCAGATCCTTTGGGACTAGCTTATCAAGGAGTTCAAAGGCATCGCTCCCTTCAACAAGGATCCTGCCCATATGGCTTATATCAAATAGGGCAGCATCGCTTCTAACAGCCATATGCTCTGAGAAGGGATCTCCATAGCTCATAATAGTCTCGAAGCCTGCGAAAACACCTACATCGCCTCCATAACCTTTTAACATTTCCATGAGAGGTATTCTGGGCATCTAACCACCAAGGTATATATTTACTAACGATATATAGAAATATAGAGAGATTCTGGATATTTGGTGGGGGGATATCTTAAATATCGATCAGCTCTATAGATGTTAGATGGGCCTTCTATGGAGGATCGAAGGATATCTTTTATAGAGGATCTTGTTAGGAGCATATCCTCAAAGGATCCTGTACATGGGTGGGATCACATTACAAGGGTTAGAAAGCTATGTAGAAGAATAGCCTCCGCAGTTGGGGATAAAGTGGATCTTTTAGCATTAGATCTCGCAGCCCTTCTACACGATATAGGCAGATTCATAGGTGGGCAGGGACACCATGCCGAGGTCTCTGCATTATTTGCAGAGAAGATCCTGAGGATGCTTGGCTATAGCGATGAGGTAGTAGCTAGAGTGGTTGAGGCTATAGCCAGCCACAGCTATAGCTATGGCCAGGAGCCTAAGACGATTGAAGGGAAGATCCTAAGCGATGCAGATAAGATAGACGCTATAGGCGCTATAGGTGTTGCAAGGACATTCATGCTGGGAGGCATATGGGGTAGAGGCATTGGGGAAACGGCTAAGCATTTTGAAGAGAAGCTCCTCAAACTATATGATAAGCTATATCTAGAGGAGTCTAGAAAAATAGCATATAAGAGAAACGAAGCGATCAAGCAATTCTATAGACAGCTCCTAAAAGAGCTATCAGAGACTGTATAGACGTGGATCGCTATCCATAGGCTTCCTACCCCACTGTGGCTTCCCAACATGTTTATAACTTTTATTAGTAGACATGCTCTACATAAACTTCCTCACTACAGGGCCTTCCTAGCTATCTAGAGACTCTAATCCAGCGGATCTTAGAAATTCACCGTAACATCTATATCTAATTCCAATTCTTTCAAAACATTCTAAGATACACATCATATGAGCTGTAAAAAATTGTAACATAATAGTATCGCAAAAGCTAAAACAATTTATACATAGTGGTTCTCTAAACCACACCTCATTAGACGGGGGATAGGGCTTTTGATCATAAACACTATCTTCATAGATTAAATTAAAAGGAGATCTGGGGGGTCGGGATGTCTATTGCTTCTAAATGTTTTATATATTACTCTCTCCTGATTTTCTGCCTATGATGTTTTTTATATAGAGAATAGCTAGGGCTAGGATCGAAATCTGCCCAAGGTCTAGAGCTAGGGATGAGCCCGATAGTCCTTCTATCTTTATGAAGAACGGTAATACTGCTATGTGTACTCCCTGTAGCGTTCTCGTATATATATCTAGATAGTTTATTGGTATCAGAGCTGCTAGTGCTAGCTCTACCACATATAGCGGTGTTTTTGCATTTGTTATGAGGTATATGAGTAGGAATGAGAGGATTATCAAGATATCTGCAAAGGCCATGAGCTGGTATGGCCTTATATATGCTAGGACATAGCTCTGAGTGAATATAGCCGGTAGTGTTATGAGAGATACTACCATCGATATTATATATAGTAGAAAAGCTAGTATGATCCTCGCTATGCTATTCATAGCAGCTCCTCGGAGGGCTGGTTATCTAAGTCTCTTAATAGCCTCTATAACTGCATCTGTAAACTCTGTTGTTGATAGTGGCTTTACATTCTCATAATGCCTAGCAAGATCCTGGGTCATCTTTCCAGATGCTATGGTTTCTTCAACAGCCCTCCATATAAGCTCTGAAGCCTCCACCCAGCCTATATGCTCTAGAAGCATTGCCCCTGCGAGGATTGTTGCTGACGGGTTAGCTACATTCTTGCCAGCGTATTTCGGTGCTGTGCCGTGCACAGGCTCGGCGAACGCGAAGATATCTCCTGCGTTGAGGCCAGGGGCTATCCCTATACCCCCTACTAGGGCGCTTGCCGCATCGCTTAGATAGTCTCCATTGAGGTTTGGTGTTACTATCACATCGTAGTCCCAGGGTCTCGTTATGATCTGCTGGAACATATTATCAGCTACCCTATCGTTCACCAGGATCTTTCCTGGTGGTGGGTTTCCACCATATAGCTCTGCAACCTCCTTCTCAGTAACAACATATTCTCTAAACTCGTTGAGGGCAACCTCATAGCCCCAGTTCATGAAGGCCCCCTCTGTATACTTCATTATATTCCCCTTGTGCATCAGGGTTATAACCCTCCTCTTATGCTGGATCGCATATCTAAGGGCTTTTCTAACATGTCTCTTGGTTCTATACTCGCTTATCGGCTTCACACCTATCCCTGTGTCGGGTGTTAATTCGATTCCGAACTCTCTGTGTAGGAACTCTATAACTTTTAGAGCCTCTCTACTACCAGCCTGCCACTCTATCCCAGCATACACATCCTCTGTATTCTCTCTAAAGATAACTAGGTTTATCTTCTCTGCATATCTGCTCGGAGCCGGGACTCCTCTGAAGTATCTCACGGGCCTTATATTGGAATATAGATCTAGCTTCTGCCTAATAGCAACATTTATAGATCTATGTCCAGTACCGATCGGAGTCTCAAGAGGACCCTTGAGGGTGACTTTGGCGAGCATCATACCCTTCAGAGTATCCTCTGGGAGCAGCGTTCCAAAGAGCTTCTCAGCCTTATAGCCTGCATAGAGCTCCCACCAAACAATCCTTCGAGAGCCTCCGTAGACCCTCTCGACAGCCGCATCTAGAACTCTCCTAGCTGAGCTAACCACCTCGGGGCCTATGCCATCGCCCTCTATATAGGCTATGATGGGCTTGCTAGGAACTCTATATCCGCTGTCCACATATTCTATAAACGATCCCTCATCGGGAGGCCTGATCTTTTCGAGCGAAGCCATCACTGCAATCGCCAATAATAGTTATGGTTCAAAGATAAATAGCTTTAAAACCCCTTCGATATGATATTTCGAATAATGCTATGAATTCGTGCTTCTATCTTAGCTGATGATCTCGCTTACCCTTCCTGCTCTATAGCCTTCTTGATATTCGATATAACCTCATCCACAAGCCTCTTGGCGACATCGTCTAAGAGTCTACCTCCGAGGGATCCTACGAGCCCTCCCACATTTCCCTCAAAGCTCCATTTTATCCTTGTAAAGCCCCCACCTAGATCTTCTAGGTCGAATGATAGAGAGAGATCTGCTGTGCTTTGAAGACCCATACCCCTGCCAACGACCTTTGCATGGTCATAGGGCTTCTTCTCCTCGAACCTCAGTTTAAAGCTCATGCTACCCTTGAGATGGCCTATCCCCATTGTAGCTCTAACGGAGAAGTTGTTCTCATCTGAAACATCTACCCTCTCCACACCTGGGAATGCTCTGGCCACCTTCTCCGGGCTTGTGAGGAACCCATATACCTTCTCCTTGGGAGACCTAACCTCGAACGTTCCTGCATATTGTAGCTTCAATAGACACACCAACCTCTATATTCGTAAAATATTATATAACCGTTATGACGATCTACTGCGGTCTCTGCAACCTTATGTAGATCCTCCATCTCTATAAGCCTATCAAACCCAACAGCCCTAGCCATCTCCAGATCATGTGATACCATAACCCCCCTTCCAATGGCTCTCCTTCTTTGAAGGGCCTTCGCAAGGAGAGATCTCTTCTCACTATCGAGATATGTGAATGGCTCATCAAGAAAGATAATCTCGGGATCGAGCACGAAACCCCTAGCGATCGAGACTAGATGTGCCCGTCCAGCAGAAAGGCTATAGGCGTTTTTA
>JAVVGG010000054.1:0-9166 GCA_032249275.1 Desulfurococcales archaeon | reverse complement strand
GGATAATTGGGATGGGCAGGATAGGCAAGGCCGTTGCTAGAAGGGCCAGAGGCTTCGGCTTGAAGATCATATATTATAGCAGGAGGAGACTGTCTGAGAAGGAAGAAAGAGAGCTGGGAGCCGAATACGTGGATCTAGATACTCTTCTGGCGAGGAGCGACTTCATATCAATCCACGTTCCCCTCACAGAGGAAACAAGACATATGATTGATGAGAAGAAACTTAAAATTGTTAAGAGAGGAGCTATAATAATAAACACCTCTAGAGGAGCTGTGATAGATAACAACGCACTTGTTAAGGCTCTAGAGGAGGGCTGGATAGCTGGGGCAGGGCTAGATGTGTACGAGGAGGAGCCTCTAAACCCAAATCACCCGCTTACTAGGTTTAAGAATGTTGTGCTAACACCTCATATAGGCTCTGCAACAAAAGAAACAAGGCTAGCCATGACTATGCTAGCCGTCGAGAACCTCATAGCATTTGCAATGGGAAAGGAGCCCCCTAATCTTGTCAATAGAGAAGTTTTAGCTGTAAGACCCCCTGGCTTCACCTATTAGAATCTTCTAGATACTTCCTCTTAAATGCTTCTGCCACATCAACGTTAATCAGATTTGCAATTGAGAGTAGCCATGCAAATACATCTGCAATCTCCTCCTCAATGGATTTCTTATCCCCACTAAGAAGGGCCTCGGCAAGCTCGCCTACCTCTTCAATAAACCATGTAAATGTTGCGAAAATCCCTCTTCCCCTATCTCTATTTATATAGAGCTTTGCAATTAAGTCCTGTGCCTCTCTAAGATCCAAATATGGTCCCTATCTAAATCAGCTAGAGAGATTATATTAGACATTTATATGTAGGAGCGGCAATCTCAGGTTATATTTATATACCCCTTATGCCGATATAGTAGGATAAGGTGTTAATTGGATGCCCATCGAGAGCCTATTCCAAGTCGCGAGCGCATCTCCAAAAGCCAAGCAGGCCGAGGTAAGGATGCATTCTGCACAGCTTGCAAAGGCTCTTCCACCGCCTGGTAAATTTGATCCTGTGACGGGCACGATAAAGATCGCTGGTAAAGAGATAAAAGTAGGAGGCCCTCTACCACAGCTCATGGATGGGGAGAAGCTTGTAAGGGTTACCCAGAGTCTATGTCCGTATTGTCAGAGGATCCTTCCTGCTGTGATATATGAGAAGGACAATAAGATCTATCTGAGAAAGATCTGTCCAGATCATGGGGGCATAGACGAGCTATACTTCGGAGACTCTTATCTTTACTATAAATTTCTAGCAAAGGGCGTTGATGGGAGAGGTGCTAGATATACATACACAGTTGCTGAGGCTCCATGTCCATATAGCTGTGGGCTATGCTCGATGCATGTTAGCCACTCTGCATTGACAAACCTAGTGGTAACTAATAGATGCGATCTTGATTGCTGGTACTGCTTCTTCTATGCAGAGAAAGCTGGCTATGTATATGAGCCAACGATAGATCAGATTAGGTTCATGGTATCACAGCTTATGAAACAGGGTGTCGCAACAGTTATACAGATAACTGGCGGGGAGCCTACTGTTAGAGAGGATCTTTCACAAATAGTTAGGGAGCTGAGGGCCATGGGGGTAACGCATATACAGCTAAACACACATGGAATAACTTTTGCGAGGCTATTCCACCAGGATCCAGATCTTGCTGTGAAATATGCCAGAGAGCTGAGGGAGGCAGGAGTTAACACGATATATATGAGCTTTGATGGTGTTACCCCACAGACAAATCCCAAGAACCACTATGAGGTTCCCTTCACATTCGAGGTCTTTAGAAAAGCTGGTATGACAAGCGTTGTGCTCGTCCCAGTAACTATTAAATCTGTTAATGATCATATATTAGGGGATATAATAAGGTTTGCCGCTAAGAATATGGATATTGTAAGAGCCGTTAATTTCCAGCCTGTAAGCCTTACAGGGATGATGAAGAGGTTTGAGAGGGAGAAATATAGAATTACTATAGCCGATGCCATACTAAGAATTGAGGAACAGACAAACGGGCAGATCGATCGCGATTCCTGGTTCCCAGTGCCAGCATGTGTCCCGATATCTGAGTTTGCAGAGGCCCTCTCAGGAAAGTTCAAGTTTGAGATGACATGTCACCCGCACTGTGGTGCCGGCAGCTATGTATATGTAGTTAAGAAGGGATCATCTGTATACGACTACGAGTTCGTACCTCTAAGCAAGATGATAGATCTCGAAGGCTTCCTAGAATATCTTCACGAAAAAAGCGAAGAGCTTAGAGAGGGGAGAAGCAAGATATTAACAGGCCTTGGCTTGGCGTGGAATGCTGTTACCAAGTTCATAAATTGGGAGAACGTGCCAGGAGAGATAAAGAAGATGCTTCCAAAGCTTATAGTAAATATCTTTGTAAAGCAGAGCTACGATGCATTAGGCGAGTTCCACTATAAATTCCTCTTCCTCGGCATGATGCACTTCATGGATCAGTATAACTACGATGTCGAAAGGGTTATGAGGTGTGATATACATTATACAATGCCAGACGGTAGGGTTGTTCCCTTCTGCGCATTTAACGTCTTACCAGAGATCTACAGGGACTATGTACAGAAGCAATACTCAATAAGCTTCGAGGAATATGAGAAGAGATACGGCCCTGGCAAGGTTGGTGAGACAATGAAGTTCAGAAGAACTAGAGAATATCTTGAGATGGTAAAGAAGCATCCAATATATATAAGCCATTACCAAGAGTTTCTAAAAATAGATAAGAAATAACCCATATATCCTTTAACCAATTTTTTCCGAAGACAGCGTTGAATTCGATTTTTGGATTCACAGGATCAAGGATCTAGCTTTGATAAATTAAAGCTATTACCTTCTCGAAGCGGAAGATGTTTAGGATATTTTTTATACCTCTTCCAACTATAGTCTCATTGGTGGATAGCGTTTGTGGAAGAATTCGAGGTAACCCCCTGGGAGGTTAGGGGGAAGGTTGATTATGAGAAACTAATAAAGATATTCGGCACAGAGAAGATCACAGAAGAGATCCTTGAGAGGATAAGAAGACTAGCTGGTGGAGAGCTCCATGTACTCCTTAGAAGGGGGGTTTTCTTCTCCCATAGAGATCTTGACAAGGTTCTTGATGACTATGAAAAGGGGAATGGATTTTTCCTATATACTGGAAGGGGTCCTTCAGGTCCTATGCATATAGGGCACCTAATACCCTTTATACTGACTAAATGGCTTCAGGATAGATTCGATGTGAATGTATATATAATGATCACCGATGATGAGAAATTCCTCGACGAGGAGAAGATGAGCCTTGAGGAGGCTAGTAAATGGGCATATGAAAATACGCTCGATATAATAGCTGTGGGCTTCAATCCGGATAAGACATTCATATTCCACGACACAGAATATATTGGGAAGATGTATCCACTAGCCCTGAAGATAGCTAAGAAGATAAACTACAACCTTGTTAAAGCGGTTTTCGGCTTCTCAGGCTCAACCAATATAGGGCTTATCTTCTATCCAGCTCTCCAGATAGTGCCAACATTTTTTGAAAGAAGGAGATGTCTAATACCTGCTGCAATAGATCAGGATCCATATTGGAGAATACAGAGGGATCTAGCAGAGTCCTTTGGATATTATAAAGCTGCTGCGATACACTCCAAATTCCTTCCACCCCTAACAGGGTTTGAGGGGAAGATGAGCACCTCTAGACCTGAGACTGCTATATTCCTCTCCGACGACCCCAAGACTGTTAGGAATAAGATTATGAGATACGCTTTCTCAGGAGGCCAACCAACTATTGAGCTACATAGGAAGCTTGGTGGAAACCCAGATATAGATGTATCTTTCCAGTGGCTTAAAATGCTCTTCGAGCCTAACGACAAGGTCTTATCCGAGATCGAGGAGAGCTATAGATCTGGGAGAATGCTTACAGGAGAGCTAAAGGAATATCTAATCAACAAGATAAACGAGTTTCTAGAAATCCATAGAGCCAATAGGGAGAAGGCTAAGGAGATGATCCACATATATAAATATGAGGGTAAGCTAGCTAGGAAGATGTGGGAATCTCCTTTCACCTAGGCTCAAATTAGATCTAGCTAATATATTAACTCTTTAGTGTAGATAATTTGGTGGCATGGTGCTGGCTAATAAAGATCAGCATGGCTATGAATATAACAGCTATATTATAGATCGCTTTGGAAGGCCCTTCACAATTATGAGGATAAGCATAACCCATGACTGTAATTTTGAGTGCTTTTTCTGCCACATGGAGGGGGAGGATCCATATTCGAAGGAGTATCTAACCCCCGAGGAGATAGGGATCGTTGCTGAAGCAGCTTCGAGACTAGGTGTTAAGAGGTTTAAAATAACTGGGGGCGAGCCAACCCTCAGAAGGGATCTCCCAGAGATTATAGAGGAGATCAGGAGAAGAGCTGGAGCTGAGGATATATCTATGACCACAAATGGTGTTCTCTTAGAAATGCTGGCTAAAAAACTAAGAGATGCCGGGCTTGATAGGGTTAATATAAGTCTCCATTCAGTTGATTTAGATAAATTCTACAAGATAACAGGTACAAGGCTTCTCGACAGGGTTCTACGTGGGATAGACTCTGCTATAAATGCTGGATATAAACAGGTGAAGATCAATATGGTGATTCTGAAGAATTTTAACGAGGATGATGTGTGGAAACTCATAGAAATTGTTAGAGAAAAAAATATAGTGCTCCAGCTTATAGAGCTACACCCAGTTGGAGAGGGGAGAAAGGTTTTCTCTAGATACCATACATTCCTAGACGAGCTAGAGAACGAGCTTGCAAAGATAGCTCGAATGAGGATTAGAAGGGAGCTGCATAACAGACCAATATACTACCTTGATGGCGGAGGAGCTGTGGAAATCGTGAGACCCGTTAAGAACCCCCTCTTCTGCGCAGCATGTACCAGGATCAGGTTAACAGCGGATGGCTATCTAAAACCCTGCCTAGTTAGAAACGACAATCTAGTACCTATAAGAAATATACTTAGAATGGATATATCCAGGGAGGAGAAGGTTAGGCTTGTTATAGAAGCTCTCCTAGCATCTAACTCTTTAAGAGAGCCCTCAGCATATTGGAGAATAGGCTATGAATTCGAAAAGATAGTTTATAGATATCTCGGAAACGGCTCCTCTATTCAATCCACCCCTAGAATAAGGATCGAGATCCCAAAAAGACCTACATTACCTAATATTAGGTACATATTTGGAGGGAATGGGGAAAAACCAGGTCACGTCGAAAAATCTGTTACAGGTAGAGGCAATGTAAGATATGCTATTGAAGATCTATAGAATGCTCGCATCATTTAGGGATCAGCCCTATAATAGACATCAGCATTAGTATTATCACAGCTATATGTGGCTTCAACTCTATATAATCGCTTAAATATGGTATAATATTTGTAGTTCTATATGCCATGTGAGAAATCCCCGCAAGAGCCAGCATTATTACTGCTAAGGCTGAGGCGATAGCGCTAGCCCTAGCTATGGGATCTATATATGTTAGCGCTACAGCAGATGCAATAATTATGAAGAGGTAGAAGCCTCCTAGTATAATCATCCATATAGGCATATCCCTCTCTGTCTCGACAGATGCTTCGATGGCCTCAGTACTAATCTTTGCACTAGGATCTGCTGGGCTGCTTATATCGATATTTATCCTTGGGATCATGCTAAGAATCATTAGCCCTGCACCACTTCCTAGAGCTCCTATGGCGATTGAGACTATGTTATCCAGCTCCTTAGTGATCATTAGGCTCTCCCAGGATCTTAGAGCTAGGGTTGCTCCAGACGCTATTAATAAGAAGACGCCAACATAGAGCCCTGCCTCTCCTCTAGCAATGCTTGCCCTACTAACCCTGATCCCACCGTGTCTTTTGGAGAGAAGATATATGCCTATCACAACAGTAGCCATAGGCGGGATCATCACTGCCAAGGCTTTGTCAAGGTGTATCGGCTCGCCAGGTGTTAGAGCTCCCCAGATAGTCGCTTGGATCAAATACACAACTATCATAGCCCCTATAGCTGTGTGTATAGGTCTCTTAAGTGGGTGTCTCTCATCGCTTCTATCTAAGAAGGGCACTAGCAGTAGGTAGATGAGTGGGAGCACAACCCCCACTATGAATGGCAATAATATTGGGCTCTCTGGAATCGTTATTGTTAGAGGACCAAGTGAAATGGTTATGGGGTTTTGGATTGATAGGAAGACAAAGTCAGCAACCTTGTAGAGGAATAGGAAGAACCATGGCGGATATGGGGGGTGCTCTGTTTCAACACCTGCTGGGGGTCCTGGGAGAGGTGATATAAGTGGGTGTATATTTTCGAAGGAAAGCGCTATTGAGAGTAGAACCAGTAGCAGGCCCCATGTGATGCCAGTCATATATAATATATAGAGAAAGTTCGTTGGGAACCACGGGGCTAGATCTCTTCTCATCTGATTTATTATAGAGAGAGATGCTTTCCACCTACTCTCCTTAGGATCTGCAGGGGGGCCATATGCCTCGAAAAGGGCTAGGTGAGCCACGAAGAGAAGGGCTAGAAGGCCTGCTGATATTATGTGAAATGCAAGAACCCTTTTATATGTCTCACTAGCGCTTGTTCCGAATAGAAGGGCTAAGATATAGTTACCTAGATCTGTTCCGAAGATCCCTGTCACAACCCCTTTTCCAACATTGATAGCGTCTGAGGATGTTATATCGCCAACAAGTACATAGCCTAGGAAGGCCGTGTTGAGGGTCATAACACCTGCTAGAACTCCTACTATCCATAGCAGTTCTCTTGGTTTTTTATATGCTGCTTTGAAGAAGTTCCTAAACATATGTATATATGCTGATAGAATCATAAGGTGTGCCGCATATAGGTGGGATGGGAGGAGAAGCTTTCCATATGGTATCTCGTTCACTATCCTCACAGTAGAATTATATGGGTTAGAGGTGTCATACCATATTAACAGCAGCAAACCTGTAATGGCGAGCCATGCAAAGGCTGATGCTACTATGGCACCTAGCCAGTGATCCAGGTCGAAATATGTATATGGCACTCTTCTAAATGGGATCTCCCTTAGATTAGCTCTATCAACAATCCAACTCCATATCTTCTCAATCATGTTACTCCCAGTCACGATAATCACCTAGGCCAATACCAGCTGTGCAAATTCTTCCGCAGTATATACCGTAACCCTATCCCCTACCACGTCTCCACATAGGTTACATACCTTCCCAAATATTGTTGGTCCTACAACGCCTGCGGCGTATAGATAGTCTGTTGATTGCTCCCATTCAAGTATTATATCTGGTAATGGATGGATAGCAGGGTCTAGAAGTACTGCAGCTCCTCTATATGGGTCGTAGACGGATCCGTGGCATCTGCAGTGGAATACTCCACCTTTCTGCCCTATCTCAGGCGGGTTGGTTCTAAGGCTTGTAGGCTCTCCCGGCTTGTGGAATCTAAACTGCGGATATATACACCCTAGGTGCTGGCATATAAAGCTATATGCTACTATAGATCTCGTCGGACCAACACCTCCTGGGAATAGATATTTAGAAGCATTTGGAGGACCTTCTATAGGTTTATCTGTACCCCCAACAGCTAGTGAGAGATCCTTAAGAGGATACATTGTAACCAAAAGCTCTCTAGGCTTCACCTCCACAGGATTACCATTGGCATCTCCTAGATTAACTAGCATTGCTTGTGTGTCTTTGAGCGGGTAGAAGAAGAAGTATGGGGTGTTAACCGGCAATCTAGACGCTCTCACGGGCTCACCGTTTGAGAAGAATAGCTGTGATCTTGGGTATTTAGCGGCACCACTTATAGCTGGTGGTGTAACATATCTTATCGTGGGAATTATCAAGGATCCTATTGCACCCGCTACTCCGAGGGTTGCCATATATCTTATGACGTCTCTCCTTTTAATCCCCACCTGGTTCCCTCTATAATATGGACTGTTCCTCGTAATAAGGGCTATCAATATAGATTAAATCGAATTCGTTACTAGCATTTCGAATAAATCTATATATTTTCGTATATACTTGTATAGATATGTATACCCTAGGTATTTATATTGAAATCCTATAAGCATCGCTACACGATATACTAGGGAAGATATTGAAGGATATAGATAGATCTTTGTTATTCATCCTGGGGATCGAGTTATATTTATTACAGTTCCTCATAGATCTCGAAATATATAGATCTCTTACAGCTGTACTCACTATAGTTTTTCTATCAATTCCTATAGCGACGCTGGAAGGTGTTGGAGGTGGTGTTGCTAGAGCCCTCTCCATAGTGTTTGGGTTAGAGCTGATAGCACTAGGATTTCTATTTCCAGGAATCACAGCATATAGCCTGGCTATAGGTGCATCTTTAATTACTATAGTTGGAGTATTATCGGTAGCAAATACCAGGGAGGGAGCGCCTAGGTGGATCTCATTAGCGACGCTATCTCTGATCTATATTCTCTTACTAGTAGTAGTGCACGAACCCACAGAAATGGCTATTGTTGTTGGTATGCTGGGAGCATTTTTGGGAGGAGGCTTTGTCGCTCTAACTCTTAAGAGAGAGTGGGAGGAAATAGAGTAGGTCATAGTACAAATGTTACTGATCACATTGTTTTCTACTGAAGACTTCGATCCTTCAGGATTAAGCTGTTTATGATTTAATTATGTATTCGAAATACATATAATCACTTCTATTACAACTGAAAGTCTCGCCTTTTAAGGTGGGGATGGTGTTTATAAGCTCTGTATCCTCTAGCATCTTTGACGATGATGGCGAAAAGTGTGGGCCTCAGGAGCCAACCTCTAGCGATACTCGATAGAAATGCTAGATACATCAGGATTAAATCTATGCATCCGAGGCGATGATAATGCCCATAACCCCGAGTCTCCGAGAGGGGATAGGGGTAACGGGCCGGAGACCTCGGCAAAAAGATCTCCTAATAGAATTGAAATGGGAGGAGATCAGTTTTAATAAGAGATGTAAAACCTGAGACCTAGCGAATAAGAAGGTGACGGAAGCAGTTAAACAAGCAACCAAAGATCCTTAGGAAAATGATGATCTTAGAGGGATGGATTATTAGATATAATTGGACAAGCTCTTAGAGAGATTTTCGAAGCCTATAGAAATCCTAAAGG
>JAVVGG010000053.1:0-9206 GCA_032249275.1 Desulfurococcales archaeon | reverse complement strand
GGGTCAGAGACGGCTACGTAGAAATTGCAGGCGGGATAAAGCTTAGGATCATCGGATGGGATAGGAGGTATGACCAGTATGAGAATGGGGAGGCAAGGCTTGTCTATAGAGGCGATAAGATGATTCTGTGGATATCCAAGAAGATACCCAGGCCAGAGCCTTACAAGCCTAGAGATGTTATTGCTATTGATGTTAATGAGAGGAAGATAGTATATGGAGATGATGGGATAAACAAGGAGAGGGACACCAAGATCGGTGAAGCCCATAGGTGGAAGAAGCTTGCAGAGGATCTCCAGAAAAAGTATTCCTCTCCAAGGTATCCTGCATGGAGGAGGAGAAGAGGGATCCTAAATAGAATAAGATCCTATCATAGGAAGTCTAGGAACATTCTTGAAGACTGGGCTAGAAAAACATCACTGAGGATCGTGGGGCTAGCTAAGAGGCTTGGACACGCAGCCACTAGAGAAGATCTAACAGGACTGATAAACTCCCTGAGAAGGATCAAGAACAAGGATCACAGGAAAAAGCTCATAATAATGGGCTATAAAAGACTTGGGAAGTGGATTGATTGGAATGCTAAGAAACAAGGGGTGCCATTAGCAATAGTAAAGCCAAATGGGACATCGTCTAAGTGTCCTAAATGCGATTCCAAGGGATTAAAAGAGGTTGATTATAGAAGGCTTAGATGCCCAAGATGCGGCTTTGAGGGAGATAGGGATGTCATTGGGAAGCTAAACATTAGGAAGAGGGCTTTGAAAAAGCTAAGGATAAATCCTCCTGGGGGAGTTCTGGCCCCCCTCACTGCCCCCCAGATGACAGATGCAAACCCGAATAGATGGGGGGAACCGATGAACCGCCCACAAAGGGGCAGGGGAACCCCCGCCCTTTCAAGGCGGGGAGGAGGTCAGAACGGGAAACCCCTTCTCTTAGAGAAAATAGCTTCTGACGGAGCCCAGCCCTAAGAGTGCATGGCTCTCAAGATAATGGTGAGGTCGGCTTCTCCCATTCATTGTCGTTTTAAGATCTCAGCTGCCTAATTATGAAGCTTGCTAGCCCTTTTCGATCTTTATACATATTTTCCCCTCTATCAGGGGTTCTGCCTGCCTTCCGTGGGGTAGTTTCATACCGTGCGGACATGTGGCCGGGTGGCCCAGCGTACTACATATTTTTTCAAGTTCTCCCCAGCTGATCTCATGATCTATTGCCGATGCTATTGAACATGCTGTTTCAACATCTACTTTAAAGATCCTCACGAACATCTCTTCTAAGACGCCATGTGCATGTATCCTTCTAGATAGGATATCTATCCCTGCTTCTGTGAGGCCATAGGCGCCCCTTCCTTTTCTAGATGCATATCCTATTTTAATGAGTTCTGATATATATTCGTGGGCTGATGGTGGCGAGACACCCATATATCTGGAAATATCTGTGAGCCTTGCATATCCCCTGTCCCGTGATAGTATGTATATGGCTAGTAGATAGTCTAGAGCCCTTCTACCCAACTTACTTCCTCTATCTTTAGCCGTGTCTCGCCACCCCCCATCTTATGCCTATATAAAGAGATATAGATGTTAAGCAGAGGGAGAGACCATAGGGTAGCCATGCTATATAGTAGGATAGTATGGCTGCTGATATTGAGGATACAATAGCGATTGCTATTCCTGGTAAATAGCTGCTGCTACCTAGACTCTGAACAGCCATGCCTGGGATTATGAGCAGTATATGTGCTGGTATTGCTCCCACAAGCCTTGAGATATATATCGCTGTGATCGCTATTACTGTATATAATACCCATCTATAGATCCTACCTCCACCCTTTGCTATCTCGAAGAACTCAGGATCGAATGCCATGTATATGAAGAGCCTCCACAACAGCACCATCATAGCGAGGATCGAGAGCCCTAGGACTAGATAATAGGCTGCAGAGCTTAAGGGGAAGAGAAATGGGCTTCCAAATAGTAGTGTATATATATATGAAATTCCTCCCGGGATTCCGAGGGCTATATAGTATGAGGATGTTGAGGCTATGGCTGAAGCAATTACAACCCCAAAGCCTATGGCCGTGTCCTGGCTATACCCCTTTTCAATCATATATGCAACCAGTAGTGTGAGTAGAGCCATAGATGCTAGGGAGAATATATCTGCCGGGGCAGCCCCAAAATACCAGCTTGCAATGCCTCCTAGGAGTCCTGCTGCTATAACCATGTGCAAGGATTCTATTGCCAGGAACTGCGTTCTAGTATAGGTGGTTAGAGTGCTTGAAGCACCTGCTAGTAATGCTGAGATCAGCGATGAAACTAGGCCGGCAGCTAGTAATATATCAACCATGTTCCTCACCCATGAATACGAAGCCCTCCCCATATAATAAGGATCCATATGCCTCTGCCAGAAGTCTCGGTTTTACCACCTCGGAGAATCTACCTACAGCAATGATCTTCCTATTGAGAAGTATCACCTGTGGATCGTACATGGCGCATGCAGATAGGTCGTGTCCAACTATTAGGAAGCTAACATCTCTCTCCTTATGGATTTTATGAAGAGTTGATATGATCTCGGCCCTACCCTTGGGATCTATATGGGAGAGTGGCTCATCGAGAAGAACAAGCTTTGAGGGCTTCACAAGAGCTCTGGCTATGAGAACCCTTTGTCTTAGTCCGCCGGATAGCTTTGAGAATCTCTCATGGGCGTATCGCTCTATACCTACAACCTTCATAGCCTCATCAACAGCATCCTCGTCATCTATACCCTCGAGCTTCAGAGGCGATGCAACTATATCCCAGACTTTCAGCGGGATCTCTGGGCTTACTGTGGATGATTGGGGCATATAGCTTACAAGGCTTCTAATAGATCTTTTATCTACCTCGGGATCTACCCCGAATATGCTTACCCTACCTGATCTCCTCTTAATAAGGCCTATGATGACCTTTAAGAGTGTTGATTTGCCAGCCCCATTAGGCCCTGCCACAATGGCGAAAAATGGATGGCTAAATTTTAACGTTATATCTTTGATAGCAACATGATCTCCGTAGCCTGCACTCACTTCCTCTAGTATGATCATTTCTTCCCACCTCTATATATTGTCACTAGGATTATCCCTATTAGAAGACCTATCACCGCCCCTAGCAATATATTGGGCAGCATGGATAGATCTCCTCTATGTTCTGTTACAACCTGTGTAGCAATATCAGCATTTAGAATACACCTGCTTATTAGGATAGCTGTTAAGAGAGGTAAGAAAGGTAGGCTCCACGGGTCTTCGTAGGAGAGTATCCTGAGATCTGTGACTTTGATTCCTAGGGATTTTATTGAGGTCTCGAGTCTCACAGAATCTATACGCTCGGCATCACTTGAGATTATCAGGCATTTAGCCCCAACGAGACTAAGCCTTTGTAGCTCCTGTGGCTGTGGCTCGACCTCGGGATCAGGCGTTAGTATTGTTGAGATGTTAATACCGAGAGATTTTACTAGATAGTATGGAACAGGACTATATAGAGCAACGCTATTAACACCTGACGAAGCTACAAATGATCTAGCCTTGTTATATGCTTCTTCGAAGATTCTCTTTGCTGAGTCAGTATTAGATTTAATATATAGCTCTGCTTCTGAATATCCTTTTCTACTGGCTATATTAGCTAGGGTCTCACCAACTATGTTAATGGCCATTAACATAGCCTTTTTGTCTAGGAGAAATTCGTGGAGATTCTCAGAATTTGTTCCTATGAGCTTATCTGGCACCCATCCTCTTGCAAGTAATTCATTGAGTAGAACCACTGTTTTATCTGGATATAGGCTATAGATCCTGTCTGAGAGCGGTAGGTGATGAAGAGCATCTATATATATTATGTCTGAAGAACCTATTCTCTTTATAACATCAACGGGAGGCTCATATTCATGGGGATCTATGCCTAAGGGTATTATATTAACTATATCTACATAGTTTCCTCCCAAGATCTTCACTAGTGAGTAGAGTATTGGATGAGTAACAGCTACTTGCATTTTCTCTTGCTGTCCATATACATATAGTGGGTGAAATATTCCAATTATAGTTAATGCTACCGCTAGAAAGGAAAATGTTACGCCTAGGATCTTGTTTCTACTCAAGACCTCACCATATATTTTAGGGTTAGCCTAAATTTAAGTTTTAGGATTTACCTAAAAACATATTTAAGCTGCCTTCTCAATATATGGATGGTATGTCCATATGGTGAGCACTTCCAGGATCCTTGGGGCAGGGGTTATTATAGCAATAGCTATTTCGATATTATCTACAGTATATATGATCTCAGCGGTTAAGAGTCTTGGAGAAAGTATTAATAGTGTGAGAAGCGACATAAATAGTCTCTCCCAGAGCATATCCCAGAATATCTCTAGAATCTCTAGCACAGTAGAAAACTCCCTAGCATCTATAAGGTATCTGAATACGTCTATAAGATCTATCGAAGCTAACCTCATAGATCTGAATGGTAGTGTTGCTAATATAAATAGATCTATAGCGTCTCTAAGTGAGATCCTCAGCGCCTCTTCCGAACCTCGTGTAAGTGTTAAATATGCAAGGCTCTTCCAAGTTACATATGATGGACCTGTAAAGATCGTTAGAGATGCTGAGGGACAGACGATTCTTCTGATCCCAAAGTCTCTATCATCTCAAAAGGTCTTAACAGATATGTATATCTCTAAATATTCGCCTCAACTCGTTATCTATACTCCAGTTGAAAGAGTGATCCTTATGTCGGCCACCCAGGTAGCTATGTTGGTGAGATTGGAAGAGGAGTGCAGAATTGATCTCATCAACAAAACAGTCCTCGGGATCATGTGGGGTAAGATGTATACCTGGTATATACCCAGGATAGCATCTATGCTTGAGAGAGGCCTGCTAAAGGACTTTGGCTGGGCTGATAACCCCAATGTTGAGGAGATGGTGGCATCTAAACCAGATCTCGTTGTTATATATACCTATGCCGGCTCCCCCATATTTAGGTCTCTCAAGGCTGCAGGCCTTCCGGTGGTTGTTGATAATGAATATCTTGAGCAATCTCTTCTAGGCAGGTTTGAATGGATCAAATTCCTAGCTGTTTTCTATAACCTGGACGGCTGCGCAGAATCGATTTTCAATCGAGTTGAGAATCTCATATATAGCCTCAGATCATCTGTCGTCAATGCAGCACCAACAGAGACCCAGAGACCTATGATTGCGTGGTTCAGCGTATTTCGTGGACGCATATATGCTGCATCACCATCCAGCTATGTAGTTGATGCTATAAATCTAGCGGGGGGTAGATATGCATTTATAGACATACCCTATGGCGCTGTTTCTCAGGAGATCATAATAGCTAGATCCTCTTCTATAGATGTGTTAATATATTCAACATCAAAGGACTATGGTCCAAAGAGCATTGAAGAGCTTGTAAAAGCAGTACCGTTTACAGCGGATCTAAAGGCTGTTAAGGAGAAGAAGGTGTATGTATTTGCTCCAACATATTGGCAGCTGGGGACGGCCTATCCCGAGGATATCTTGAGGGATCTCATGAAGATCCTATACCCAGGGCTACAGGATCTTAGAGACTGGAGCCTAAAGTTCTTTGAAAAGCTCGAATGAGTGTGACAAATTGCCCAATACATTATCGAAGTTTTTCTTATTATTAATATTAATGTCTATATTGTTTTTTATATTGATATTCTATGGACCTGTATATATCGAACCTTCGAGAATCTTAGGTGATCTCATTTGGGGAAACTATCTTACAGATAGTGAGAAGATCATTATATATAACAGGAGAATCCCTATAACCCTTGGGGCTCTCGTTTCAGGATGTCTCTTAGGTCTCTCAGGCTTTCTCTACCAGCTTCTCTTGAGAAACCCAATGGGAGATCCATATGTTATGGGTGTTGCATCGATCTCGTATCTCTCTCTTGTTTTTTTAGCATTCATTTCTATAGCTATGGGTTTTTTCTTCACCTATATGTCGCTGCTAGCTCCAATAGTTGTGTTGATCTCCTCTCTTATATATACAGTAGTTCTAAGCATTATCTCCTATAGGCTTACAGTGCTTCAGCTTCTCCTCGTGGGCATATCTCTCGGCTTTGCATCATCCGGGATCTCCCTATTACTACTCTCCAGGCTTCCCTCTGAGGTGTCCGGCTATCTCTATTTAGCTCTCATGGGGAGCTTTGATGGTGTGGATCCTGCCGGATCGAAGATTCTCATAATAGCTCTAGCCATCTTGCTAGCATTTTCTCTAGCTCTCTCTTTAAAACATCTAGATCCTATGATGCTTGGCGAGGAGTATGCGAAATCCCTGGGGATAAACATAGGCTTTATAAGGGCGATTGTGAGCCTTTTAGCAGGCTCTTCTGCAGCTATAACAGTTGCATATGTAGGGATAATAGGCTTTATAGGTTTTGCCTCACCCCATATAGCGAGGATCTTATTTAGATCTGGGAGGGGCTTGATACTAGTACCAGCATCATGTTTAATAGGGGGCTTGCTAGCACTTCTAACAAGCCTGGGTATAAGGGTTGCTTTTCAGGGAGGCTCTGTACCTGTTACAGCGGTGACAAGCATATTTGGGGCTCCTCTTTTGATCTACATGGTGGCTAGGCTGAGGGGCGAGTACTCATGGTAACGGTACAAAGAGATCTTATATCTAGAAAGGACATAGAGAAGGGAGATTTATGTGTTGAGCTAGTATCATGTATAGCTGGGTATAGCGGCAACGCTGTAGTAAGGGCTTCTGCTAGATTTTGTAGAGGCTTATCATGTATAGTAGGCCCAAACGGATCAGGTAAAACAACTCTTCTTAAAACAATAGCTAAAATTCTATCGCCTATTAAAGGCGTTATATTGATTGGTAGAAGAGATATATCTACATACAATATAAAGGAGTTTGCAAAGCTCGTCGGAATCCATCTTCCGCAGATCCCCACATTACCCCTATATAAGGCTAGAGATGTTGTGATGCTAGGTAGAACACCCTTTATAGGGTTAACACCGTCTAAAGAGGATCTAGAGGCTGTTGAGTTTGCCATGAAGATTGCCAAGGTTTCCCATCTATCAGAGAGATATTTCAACCTATTGAGCGATGGTGAGAAGAGAAGAGTTATGATAGCTATGGCTATTGCTAGAAGACCTAAAATCCTGGTTTTGGATGAACCGACGAGCTTTCTAGATCCTTTTAATAGGTACCTGATTTTTGAGGTACTCTCAGAGATCGCCAAGGAGATCCCGGTTATACTATCTACGCATGAGGTGGATCTGGCTATAAGATTCTGTGACAAGATATACTATATAGATCGTGGGGAGCTGAAAGAGATGGCCGATCCCAAGGAGCTTGGGAAGATATATGGTGAGGGATCTATGATTCTTAATCCATTTACATATAGTCTAGAACCTATTGTGGGGAAAGAGCCCCCTCAGATCCATATTATAGGAGGTTGTGGAAGTGGGCTGGCTTATATAAGGAGAAATAGGCTAAGAAATATGATCTCTTTAGGCCCTCTCTATCCGAATGATCTTGACGCCTTAGTGTTGAAAGAATTAGGAGCAATAGTTATTACCACGTCCCTGCAGAGCTATTTCGACAGATCTTTAGAGCTTGTGAAATCGTCTACTAAGGTAATTGTGTCTAGAGTACCTAGATATTGTAGGCCTCCTGATGCAGAGATTCTCATTGATGAAGCTGTGAAACTAGGTAAAGATGTAGACTACTTTGACTTTAATATATAGCGAATTTATCTTCTCAAGCTCTTGATAAAGTTGTCCAACTTGACGCAGTTGGAGGGGTTAAGCTTTGATGTGTCTCCACACTCTAGATAGAGATATTCGCATGTAAAACATGGTATCTGTATTACATCATCTATACTTATATCTATCTCCCTCTCCTCGCTATGGTGTGCCACCATCAGGACATATGTTTTTCTTCCATTGTGGTTAATCTCTTTCCTAGCTATAAGGCCTCTTCTAAGAAGTCTCAAGACTATCTTAGACCCTTCTTTACTATCCACACCTAACATCTTCCAAAGCTCCGATTGTACTATACCTCCTTTTTGGCTATAGCTCATTATGATTTCGAAAGCCTTTTTGTCGAGCGGATTCATTTCTCCATACTCTCTTAAACCATCCAAACCCTAAGACCTCAATATATGATTCTACTAGAAGGCTTTTATTACTAACAATATAAAAGCTTCCCTACTCCTTTATTAATTTTTCAGATGGCTTTTGACAGCTCGATGCTGTGGATCATCTTCTCTAAAACACATACGGATCTTCTATTATTTAAGATGATTCAGGAGAACCCCTTTCTGGAAGATAAGATCCTTCAGACTATAAGGATTTAAGTTGTCTGGACATATATGCTGCGGAAGTAGTGGCCGCGGTAGCTCAGCCTGGAAGAGCGCGGGACTGTGGGCTCCTAATAGTGGCCGGGGGTAGATATCCCGAGGTCCCGGGTTCAAATCCCGGCCGCGGCCCCTTTTGAGGTGCTGATCTTAGAGATCCTTGTGAGAAGGGCGTGACAAGTTACTCTAGCAGATCCCACATGGTAAAACTAGGATTTTTACAACTTGGATGCCTCGCCCTCCAGGGCGCGGGGATGGAGATTTACAAGCTCTATATCCTCTGGTATTCTCGATGATAGTAGGCTTGTAAGCCTCGGGAGCCAACCTCTAGCAATATGCTATAGAAATGCTGAGCATGTGAGACTAAATCTATGCCTCCGAGGCCATGATAATAGCCATAGCTTCCTCGTAAGGAGGGATAAGGGGGTGGACCGGGACCCCAGCAAAGAGATCTCCTATAGAATTGAAAGAGAAGAAGATCAGCTCTAGGCAGTTGAGCTGATAACTTCTAGCTTTAAAGAGACTGGGGTTCGGGTTTCATTGGGCTTGATATTGTTTGATTTCAAGCCCTCTTCCCTTGGCTTCATCGCCCTCAGGATCCCATTTCATCGGGATCCATATCACTGAGCTCCACCCGCTTTGGGCGACCCCTACCCACAGCTCCACCTTCATAGAGATCTCAGGATCATTGCTGTGGGGATACCTCCGCATCCTGGCTCTCCTCTTCCCTCTCCTCTTGCCTTCTAGGTGTCTCCTCCTAATGTTTATAGATGCAACCTTATGTCTATTTATTTTTAACTTACACTTAGGGCATTCGAAGACATGCCCCTCTTGGGTCTCCACAACATACCCCATCTGGGGCATTCTCTAGA
>JAVVGG010000052.1:0-9645 GCA_032249275.1 Desulfurococcales archaeon | reverse complement strand
TTCGAAGCAGATAGAGACATCATTGGGAAGCTAAACATTAGGAAGAAGGCTCTGCAGATGCTGGGGATCAAAGCAATTCCTGGGGGATCTCTGGCCACCCCCACTGCCCCTCAAATGACAGATGTAAACCCGAATAGATGGGGAACCGATGAACCGTCCTGAAGGAAACCCTCGCCCTTTAGGGCGGGGAGGAGGTCAGAGTATGGCTTTATAACCATATTGGGCGAGATTCTAAATAAGATAAGTATATAAAGACGCTGAGGCAAGCTGTTGTTCTTGAAGACGGGTTAATAAATATTGTAGAGAGGTAAAGGAAGTATATTGGGAGAGTGTTATAGGAGACACTCAGCTTTGCCATAAGAGCATAGAGCGTTCTAAGAGACTCTTATAGGATCTTCTATCATAGGTTTAGAGAAAAGCGTCCATGATTACCCATTAGGGTTATCAAGGTATGCTATAGAGAATATATTGTTAAAAGGGTAAAACCATGTATAAAAAGGAGAATATTAAAAGTTATGTGAAGGGGAATACGCACTATACATTATGGGTGTATGTATTTCTCCACAGCCCTCAATGCTTCTAGTGCTCCTTAAACTAAGAACTCTTATCTCAGGATCCACATTATCTCCCATAGCTAACCTTGCCAGCTGTATCCCGAGATATGGTGACCTCATGGTTCCATAGGTGCTTAGTCCATATGCTAGAAAAAGATTTCTGTACCTTGAATCTCTTCCTAGAAAGGGGAGATGATCCTGCGTTAGATCACAGGAGCCACTTATTAATGCTATGGGTCTCGCGCTATCTGCACCTTTAACTCTATCAATGAAATCATCTAACACCTTATCGAGTAAAGATCTGCTTGGTGAAACATTATCGGGACTTTCGAGAAATTCGCATGGGCCATCACCTATTATTGCCCTTTTAAATGTTTCAGGCACTATATATAGATGTGACACATTATCATAGATCACTGGGATATCGTCTCCTAGCCCAAGCTCTATCGCGAGACTCTGGCATAGTAGAAATATTTGCTGTGGTGATAACCTTTCTCCAAAGCTCTTCATATATACTTGAGAAGTGTTTACACCAACATTTAGGATAAAGATTTCTCCGTATACCTCGCAGCTGCTTTTAACAGATATTGTTTTCTCAACCCTATTTCCATCTGGCTTTAAATATATATCGCCGCATGTTTCATATATAGATCCCCCTAGATCTTCTATCTCCTTGCGAAGCCCATAGGATATAGAACCTATATCTAGAATACCATCATCCTCAGTGTATATCCCCACCTCGCTATCCCTGACTTTCAATATATTCCATATATTTCTAATTTCATATGGATCTAGTAGTTTATAGTTCACACCAATAGATCTATATATAGCTTCAAGCCTATTAACCACGCGACCTCTACTATTTATTGTCAGAACCCCCTTTTTCTTGAAATATATTTTGCCATGACTCTTTTCGAGCTCTCTGACTATCTTTATGGATCTATCGGCGAAAATTATGTCGGCTCTTAAAACTAGCTGTCTCGTCATGATCCCGGTACTTCTAGAACAGGAACCCGAGCAAAGGGTCTCTTTCTCAGCTATAGCTACTCTATATCCTCTTCTAAGTATTTCGAGGGCTGTGAAAAGCCCTAAGAGTCCTCCACCAATTACTACTGCGTCGTACTTCATAACCTATCTAAGAGACTTATGTGTTTATGCTAATATTAGGCTTCGATTCATGATCTTTGATCAAGCATAAGGTTCCATAACTATGTCTCCAGATATTAGAGCCCAGGCAGTTCCATCTTTGGTGGCTTATTTGGCAGCTCATATGAAAGGGGGTATGCCGACAACGGATATTAAGGAACTTTTTAGGCTGTTGGTCAGAATAGCTATAGATGCCTCTAAATTTGCTAGAGAGAGAAGCGATGATCAGAGCATGTCTAGAATTTTGTCAAAGAATCCTGCAGGCGACATTACGCGGAGAATAGATCGTGAGATCGAGAATTATGTATATGACGCTATTAAGCAATCTGGGATCAACGCTCTGATAATAACTGAAGAATCAGGTATGCTATATACTGGTAGAAAGACCCCAGAATATATAATCCTTCTAGATCCTCTTGACGGCTCTATAAACTATATAGCGAACGTGCCATATTGTAGCGTTAGTATTGCAGCTCTCCTATATAAAGAGAGTGTATCTGTAGATGATATAGCTGTGGGCGTAGTATCAGAGATCTTTAGGGATAAATATTATAGTTTTATAAAAGGAGTCAACGCCTATATAGACGGTGAACCCGCATCTAAATATATAGTGGATATTCGCGATGCAATCCTCGTATACTTTGAAGAGCCAGACCTGATTGGAAGAATATATAAAATCTGGTTGAAGCTAGACAAACCTAAGATAAGATCCTTGGGCTCTGCATCTCTGGATATAATCTACACATCTATTGGTAGATTTAAGGCCTTCATAGATCTCAGGGGAAGGTTGAGGAATGTTGACGTAGCTGCAGCAATAGGATTTGCAAGAGAGGTTGGGGCTCATATCACAGACGATAAAGGCAGGCATGTGGAAATACCACTAGATAGATTATCAAACATAGGATCCATAGTTGTTACGAGGAGCAAAGAAATAGTAGAGCTATTAAAATCACCTATATAGATCATTGAAAGTTGGTGTACAAATTGGGCGATCCTGATCTCATCTGGGCATCTATATTTGGAACGATCCTTGGGGGGCTGGCTCTAGCATATTTAATATTATCATTGATTATCAAGCTACATCTTAGCAGAAGAAGATCTCATGGCAAGGGCTCTCCCAATAGCTGATGCTATCACATCTGCATGTCTTAGAGGCTGCGGAAGTGGATGATATGTTTGGTTATCTGCTATAAGCTTTAAGCATATATCCCATTTTAACCCTATACATAGCATTCTTATATACCCTTTAGGTGTAGCAACTACTCTAGAGCTCTTATAAGATCTCTCTATCACATTATATCTATCAATATAATCCTCGAAATGGCTTTCAAGAGCAGCCTTTATCCTTGTGAGATCTAGTGGATGGTCAAACACAACTATAATAGGTACTCCGATTCTTTCATTTAACCTCCAAGGATCATATACCGAGAACCCCCCATATATAACATTATCACACACAACAGCTTCAAAGACCTTATCAGTAAGCCTTATAGCCTCGCTATATATATCTATCAATAGATCTTCGATGTATGGAGAATCAACTAGAAGCATTTTAACAACAATTCCATAGATTCTAGACTTATAACCGATAACCCCCACAACCGGGGCATACCCTTTCAGCGACTTATATTCAGGCTGGAAGTAACCATCATCTACTGCTAACATCGCACCTCTTCTAGGGAAGTCCATTGTTCCCCCTTCCTTTGATCTATCTCTCGTTGAAGCCCCAATTGAATATAAGCCCACTACAAATATAGCGTTATCTAAGAATGTTATCTCTACGGTTCTTAACTAGATTTCAATATCATTTCAATATCATTGGTTTTAACCTATAATGGTTAAAAAGAGTGAAAAGCAATCGGGGGATGAGCAGAGAGCCATGGAATTCAGAAATTATACGCCAATAGGTGAGATCGCAGATAAGACGATTACAACTCGAAGCCTCGCCCTTTTAGGGTGGGGAAGAGGTCAGAGGATCTCCATAGGCGAGTAATAGTCAGATCTTCTTTTCGTCTAAAAAGATAAGGCTTTCGACTATAGATAAGAATAAGAAGAACTATACTAAGACAAGGAGTAGATATTCTTTATACCTTGCTATGTTAATAGATATATGGGGGATTTCATATGGGTTTTCTTGTACTTAACTGGTCCGATATATCTAATGGCGCGCTTGAACTTACGAAGAAAATCTCTGACAGCGGTTTTTTTCCTGATATGATTATTGGTATCTTTCGAAATGGCTGGATCTTGGCGAAGATCGTATCAGATCTTCTTGGAGTGGACGATGTTGGTGGGATAGGCATTAAGTTCTATAAAGGAGTCGGTGAGACTAGAGAAAGGCCCCTCGTAACGTCTGGACCAACATTATCCCCGAGGGAGAAGAGAGTTCTAATAGTTGATGATGTTTCAGATAGTGGTAGAACGCTGCAAACAGCGATAGAACTTATAAAGCTATATGGAGCTAAAGAGGTTAGAACCGCGACTCTCTATGTTAAGCCCAGAACAATCCTATACCCTGATTACTACTATGCAGAGACCACCGATTGGATCGTTTTTCCCTGGGAATACGGCGAGACCATCAGAGAAATCTCTCTAAGGCTATATGGTAGTCTGGATCCTGAGTCTTTATTAAAAGCTGCCGAAAGTGTTGGAATAAAGGATCGCAATCTTCTTCAAAGTCTAATATATATAGAAAATGGTAAAAGGAGATAATATTAGTGTTCTAAAGATCCGCTATCTTGGTTCAAGCTTCTTGACCCTTATAGCTATTATAGGCTATTATAGATTCTTATAAGGCATTAGAGACATTAGTTATGGTTGATATGCCTAATAGCGTCGCTTAATCTAGATAATCGCTCTTAATTGGAGTTTAAGTTGGGTTTTCTATAGATCTTCTTAGAGGGATCTTTTATATTAGAAGACCCATTAATCTGAGTCAAGATTGAGCTGGCTGATATCGGGTCTCTATAACTGTCTTTCTTTATATTCTAGGAAATCTCATTATCTGTTGGATAGATTTGCACAAGCATTCGACAAGGCATTTGATAGATCTTCCAAGGCTGATACTGATAGGGTCTGGGATAAGGTATGAGGTTGGCGACAAAATAGAAGCTCTAGGTATAGGCAGGAAGATTCTTATTGTAAGCGGTTCTAAAGATACAAGGGTATATGCGAAGGAGGTTTCAGATATGCTATCTGATAAAGGTTTCGATGTATCATTTATTAATGTTAAGTCATCATCTATAGAAGAGGTTGTAAAGGTAGTCGATGTCTCTAAAGAATTCAAGGCTGATGCAATAATAGGGCTTGGCGGTGGGAAGGCTATAGATGTGGCTAAATATGCCGCTAGACAAACTGGTAAAACATTTATAAGCTTTCCAACAGCACCATCACATGATGGGATAGCATCACCCTTTGCATCTATCAAGGGGATTGGCGAGGTAAAATCTGTTGAGGCTGTAACGCCTCTAGCAATATTTGTTGATCTCGACTATATAGTTAGATCTCCGAGGAGATTGCTAATAGCAGGGGTAGGGGACTTGATAGCCAAGTTTACAGCTGTGCTGGATTGGAGACTTGCTCACCTTCTTCATAATGAGTATTATGCTGAGTATGCGGCATCACTCGCCATACATAGTGCCAAGCACGTAATAAGCTCTTGGAGGAGGATTAGGAGCGCCTCTATAGATTCATATAGAATTGTTGTTGAAGGTTTAATCAGCAGCGGTGTAGCTATGTGCATTGCAGGTTCAACAAGACCTGCAAGTGGGTCAGAGCATCTCTTTAGCCATGCTCTAGATCTAGTAGCTAACTACCCAGCACTCCATGGTGAGCAAGTTGGTGTGGGAACGATCATGATGGCCTATCTACATGGAAGAAACTGGAGAAAAATAAGATATATACTTAAGGCTCTTGGTGCTCCTACATCTGCTAAAGAGCTCGGCGTCTCAAAGGAGAAGATTATAGAAGCCCTAACGATAGCCCATAAAATAAGACCCGAGAGATATACAATCCTGGGGAGAGATGGTCTCTCGAAAGAGGCCGCTGAGAATCTAGCGGCTGTTACTAAAGTGATCGACTAGATCCCAAAAGTTTATATAGATCTTCCACCAATAATCTCAGATCCACCATGTATTCCTGAGATCGAATATATTTTTAGGTATATATTCTTTATATCTTCTTTCACCATGTGCAGATATATCTGGGTAGTCTTTATATCTTTATGCCCTAATATTCTCTGCAGAACTGGAAGAGGTAAGCCTCTCTTAAGCGATTCAGTTGCGAATGTATGTCTCAATATGTGGGGCCTTACCCTTTTAGGATCTATGCCAGCTCTAATTGCTAGTGTTTTAAGCCTTTTATATAAAGCAGTATATGTCATAGGTATGACCCTCTCATCTTCTGAAGATACATACGTTTTCACAGTCTCTAACACTTTTTTAGAGAGATCCCCGATAAATACTACCCTTTCCTCACCATATTTAGCTCCCCTCACATAGATTTCCCTAGCTTCTAAGTCTATGTCTTTCCATCTCAGAGAGAGAAGTTCAGAAGCTCTGAGGCCTGTTTCTATGAGGAGAGAGATTATTAGAAGATCTGTTGCATCGCGGGCAGCATTTAAGAGCTTAAAGATCTCTTGGGGTTTCAGAGTCTCAATAAGCTTTCTAGACCCCTTCTTAAACCCACCAACATTGATCCTTAGCCCTAGCCACTTTATAAAAGATCTAATAAATAACGAGTAGTAATAAAGAGTAGTTTCAGAACCTCTCCCCTTTATACCTTTATTGAAGCCTCTCCTAACCCTCTCTAATCTCCATTTATGTATATCCCTCTCACTTATCTCTGAAACCTTTTTGTTACCAACTATAGATATGAAATCCCTTATAGCCGCTCTATAGCTCCTCACGGTTTTCTCGCTGGCTCCTGAGGCTCTCAGCTGTGATAAAAATTCTTGCATCGCGTCTTCTAACGAGCCTCTAAGGATATCCTCGCTAGGACCTATCAGGTCAAACTTTGTCATATTATATCCATTAATTTATTAAATGGAAATCTGGGGATAAAAAAGTATATGGTATATCACAGATATCTAGCCAACGATATTTATGCTGGCGCGTAGACCCCTCTCTCTAGTCTCTTTACAAGACCCTTCTTAAGTAGTCTGTTGAGGGCTCCTCTCACAGTATTATAGTTAAGCCCTGTAGACTGGCTTATCTCTTTAGGAGAAGCTTTTCCCTTACTTTTTAGAACGCTTATTACCTTCTCGGTGCTGCTCATATAGCTCACCTAGATCTGATCTTGATTCTGGGTTAATAAGCGTTACGCCAATTAACCAAAAGCCTTATTCTTTAGAGTGCGGAAGCCGTGAATATAGCTTCTCTCTGACACTCTTGGCTATTCTCCTTAGAAGTCTTAGCTTTTTCATTGCTACCACTTCTGGGAGGAATTCTAAGCTGGTATTATGGGTTATATATAGCTCTCCACTATCTCTTCTTCTAGCTATCTCCAAAATCCTATATACTAGATCTTTGTAGTTTTCCATCTTTGTAGTCCTAGCATTAACAACTGCAAGGGCTAAGTCTCCCATAGATACTAGATCGATTATCTGATCCCAAGGAGGAGGGGATACTTCTGTAACGTCTACTGTGCAAAATATATTTCCATTCTTACTGGCCAACCTCGCAAATGTTTGCAATACCTCCCACTTATATCCAAAATACGTAATAATCCAGAACCTAGAATTCGGAAACCTCTCTGAAAGCTCCCTATATATGTTTTCAATATAATTCAGCGGCGCTTCATATACCACTAAAGATGGTTCGTGAAGATCTATGTTTTTGACGCCAATTTTAAGACTTTTTTCTACTTCTAGAAAAATCACTTTTTCAACATAATCCCTCATAAGTTCCTCAATACTATATATGTTTTGATCTAGGAGAGAATTGGTTGCCATTGTAAACGGCCCTGGAAGGCTTAGCGCTACTCTGTCGCCTGTGATACCCATTTTCTTAGCAATCTCTATGCTTTTTTCGAGAAGTATTGATGCTATTGCTTCTCGATAATTGATTTTATTTTTAATAATTGGCTGCCTAAAAAAGTAATTGTTATCATAGAATCTTCTGAGCCCGTTAATCTCTACACCCTCGATACCAGAGATCATCGGGTTAAATATGTCATCCCATCTTAGCATCCCATCGCTGAATCTATTGTATCCCAGATTCAACATATATTTAAAAAACTTCTCGGTGTATCGAGCATATATTTTATCTAGATCCTCTCTTGAGAGCTTTCCAGATATATACCTGGATATTGCTTTGGCAAGTCCCCGGGGTCTAGGATATATGCCATGTTGCATTAGATATACTTCCATATCTATCCCCTCAGCTCTATCTTGGATATCCCTCGGGCTATATACTCCTTTCTAGCTATGTTAGTTCCCAGCACCATGACCTCAAGTTTTTTCCTAGCGATATCTCTGGGAAGAAGTTTGAGTCCGCAATCTGGGTTAACATATATTTTATCTGGTTCAATATATTTTGTTGCCTTCTCTATAGCTCTAGCGACACTCGTAGGATCCTCGATGACCCTACTATGAACATCAATAACTCCTAAACCTATCTCTTTATCCCCTAGCTTTGAAAGGACATCGAGATCTCTATAACCTCTATTGGCAAATTCAAGTGTAAACTGGCTGAATGCCAGTTTTTCAAAGTACTTAGAGAGAAGCTCATAATCACTATAGCATACATGGAGACCCAACTTTATATTAACACCTCTGGTAACCTCGTTTATAGCCTCTACAGCCCACTCCATCTCCTCAGGATGTGTTGTTAATGCTGGCTCGTCTACCTGGATAAAGAGGGCTCCTACCTCTTGTAGTGCTAGGATTTCCCTATTTATTATTTTTGCCAGTTCGAATACTAGCTCTTCCTTAGAGCTGTAGTACTCATTGAAGCTCCAATCCGCAATGGTATATGGACCTGTTATAGTTACCTTTACAACGCTCCTCCTGCTAACGCTTCTGAGGAATTGGTATTCCCTCAACACTATAGGCTCTCTATAGCCTAGCTTAGACACAACGGCAGGCTTGTTAAAAAAGTTATTGCCCCACACCCTCACAGGACCGTAGAATTTAAAGCCATCGATCCTAGCTGCGAAGTATTCAACCATTTCATCTCTCCTCATCTCACCATCGCTTGGTATGTCTATCCCGGCTTCCTCCTGCTCCCACACAACTATTTTCACAGCATCATTAAACGCCTCTTCCAGGGCTTTATCATCAACTCTTCCTAAGGACCATTGCCTAATCATATTTCTAAGCCATCTCGGCCTGGGATAGCTGCCTATTACACTCGTAGGGAATATAGGAAGCTCTATGCCCAAGCTTCTCCCCATTTGAACCAACTAAAAATAGATATTAAGAAGAACAATATATAGATTTCAATATACTATTCGCTTCTTATTTATTGTTGCCTTCTCTATAGCTCTAGCGACACTCGTAGGATCAATGATTATTGGTTGAGAGCCTATATAGCCTTTATAGCTCTTCCAGTAGGTAGCCTGGCCTTAGCTATGATCCTATACCCACAACATGGACACCTAAGCGTTTCCACCACAGTTATCCTACTATACGGGAAATACTTGCCACAACGCCAGCAAACATAGCATGACTCCTCCTCTCTACACCCTATCTCAGGGCTTCTCCTCTCATCCTGGGCCTTACAAATACAAAAGGTGAGATCCTTATCCTTACACATCTCCTCGATCGAGATGCTCACTATATCTACCCATAATATATCAGCTGCAAAGCCTATATCCTGGCGCTTCTCACACTGCTTGTCCCTCAATGGTCATTGATTGTCGTTGGTATTCTTTTGTTTGGTATTGCTATGTTTTTGACTCACAGGGTTTTGATCCTGTGGCGTTGGGGCTTCCCCACTCCACCTCC
>JAVVGG010000051.1:0-9756 GCA_032249275.1 Desulfurococcales archaeon | reverse complement strand
GGGGTTCGGATTTCATTTGGCTTGATATCTTTGATCAAGCCCTCTTCCCTTGGCTTCAAAGCCCCCAGGATCCCATTTCATCAGGATCCATGTCACCGGGCTCCACCCGCTCTGGGCGACCCCTACCCACAGCTCCACCTTCATAGCTTCCTCAGGTTCATTGCTGTGGGGAAACCCTCGAATCCTGGGCTCCACATAGAAATATAACAACCCTTATAAACCAACATGAAACCCAAAACAGTTTCTTGAGGCTAGATATATGACAATACCTTTAACTCCTCAATCCTGGCAATCTTGTCCGAGGAGAGGATCCTAGCAACGGCTTCATCTGCTGTTAACATGTACAGCAGATCAGGGTTTGGCATCACCATATATAATAGCCTTGGACTTCAGAGTATCTAATCCCAGAACAGCTATGGTTGCGTTGGCTATGACGCCTATCATAGCAATTATACCTTAATTATATAATATGATGTTAGATACAGTAGTTGGGGGGACACCGCCTTAACGATAGATCCCAAAAGAGATATTAGCCCAGCTACTCTGAATCCTCTGCAATGGCGATAGCCGGCTCTAGGGAAACAATTACACACCCTAGCAGATGCATGCATACTCTTCAGGTAGAGAGGAGGTAGGATCTATATGTCGCTCACCCCTATCACATATAGATAGTAGGTCCCTATCCTGGCTGGTGACGAGACTCTTAGTACTTTAACCTCTTTCCACCCTGATATCTCGAAGTCTAGACTTATAATCCTTGTACCTTTCTTAAGCTCTGACTTTAGCTTGGGCTTTAAAAGATCGTTTACGCTTCTCAGTAGATACATATAGACTACAGTAGCATCTGATATGTTTGCCCTGAATATATCGTCTCTCACAAATTTAATCATATGGGCAACTCCTTCTGAGATTGCATTCTCCATAGCTTTTTTCAAAAGCTCTGGGTTTAGCTCTACACATACCGCCCTGGCACCTCTCTTGGCTGCAGCTATAACTATTCTTCCATCGCCACACCCGAGATCGTATAATATATCCCCCTTACCAACCTGTGCAAGATCTAGTGCCTGCTCTATAAATTCCTCTCTAGTAGGCACCCACGGAACCTTTATCCCCTCATAATAGCTTGTCAAGCTATCTCCCTCAAAAAGAGGGATTTAGAGGCAGTTAATAAATTTAGAGATATGGTTTTCCAATAGATTCAATATAATAGATAGTTAGAGGTCAACCATACGGGGTAGGGGTGGAGTTGGTCATATAAATTCTCACCGAATCTATTGGCGGGGCTTTCCATGGCTTTGGAGGTTGAAATAGTGATCCCAGGGGATCATGCTCTTCACAGACCCCACGATGATCATCCGGAGAGACCGGAGAGAATAGATATGGCCTTGAGGGGTATACGTAGTGTTGGGATATCAACAAGGGTTGTAGAGCCTGCTGAGAGGTCTAAAGAGATTTTATATTGGATCCACGATCCGGTGTATGTGGAGCTTGTAGAGAGGCTCTCGAGGTCTAGGAGATATATAGATAGTGATACATATTTGACACAGCATAGCTTTAGAGTAGCTCTGAGAGCCGCATCCGGATCTATAGATGCTGCTGAGAAGATCCTATATGGCTTTCGCCTAGGAATTAGCTTTCCAAGGCCTCCTGGGCATCACGCTGGAAGAGCTGGGAGGGCTATGGGAGCCCCTACCCAAGGTTTCTGCCTCTTTAACAACGCTGCCTTAGCATCCTTCAGACTTGTCGAGGCCGGCTACTCACCTGTAGCTGTTATCGATATAGATATCCACCATGGAAACGGAACTCAGGAAATCTTCTGGAGGGATCCCAGGGTTATACATGTAGATCTACACGATTCAGCAATATACCCGGGAACAGGGTGGCACTTGGACGTGGGATCTGGAGAGGGGGCTGGGACAAAGATAAACATACCCCTTATACCTGGAAGCAGAGATCCCGAATACATATACTCGTGGATCGAGGTTGTAGAGCCTGTTCTCTGGTATTTCAAGCCAAGAGCCCTTATAATTTCAGCTGGCTTCGACGCCCACGAGGGAGAGACCATGGGGTATGTGAAGCTAAGCACGCAACTCTATAGATGGCTTGGCAATAGAATCTGGGATCTCTCTAGGAGGATACCATCGATAGCCGGGATCGTATTTATACTCGAGGGAGGCTATGGCCCAGGGCTCTATAAAGGTCTCCCAGAGTTTATACTAGGCCTACTGGGTAGAGAGGCTCCGGAGCTTAGTGTAGAGGGTTCTAGGGCTAGGCGCGAGCATATAGATATAACTAACTCTTTGAAAAAGGTTGTCAACACATACCATAGGATTTTCTGATCTAGGAGTGCTATACGCTAGCTAAGAGACAGTTTCGATCCATAGTAGCTATACATGATCTCTCGGAAGAGCTTTATTTCAGATATGTTAGAAGGATCTAAACCCCTATCCATACCAAGAATCGATGATGCTACTCCTATAACCATGGATATATATAGGGCTTTAGCTATGTAGCTTACACCTTGTGGGGGTGAGATCACGGCTACCTCGATCTCTGGGTATATCTCTGATAACCTTTTGAAATATCCCTCAACAGCTAGATCCTCCCACCTATCCCTATCAACTATGTTAATTACAAGGGATCCCCTGCCGCTCCTCAGAGAAGCAACCTGGTTATGCCCCATCTCAGGAATTTCTATGGGCTCTGATGGTAGCGAGGCGTTCTCGCTAAGCTCAGATCTGATTCTATGTATAAGCGGGTAGTATGGCTGGGTGGCTGCGATAGCGATTCTCTTACCATCTGAATAGCTCTTTAACACCTTATCAGCGATCTCTCTACCCAGCTCCTCTATATATGCTCTATCCCTAGCCATGACCGATGATGCCTCTCTAAGGCTATCCTCTATCTCTAAGGGAGCTCCCAAGCATTTGGAGATCTTAACAATCCCAACCATCATTGTGGGGAGCTCCAGCCTGGGTAGCGATCCCGGGTTAAGCCTGTATAGTGGAAGGGATCTCTTCATAGCAATCTCAAGAAGCCTTCCACCGCCCGTTACAACACCTATCCCTACTCCCTTTGTAGAGAAACCATCAAAGATCTTTATAGTTTCCACAGTAGTTCCAGAATAGCTAACACATATAGATGCAATGCCTTCAAGATCTAGCCTCGGATCTATATAAACACCGCCAACACTCCAGACATGGGGAGGGTGCCCGCTACCAATGCTATATGCCTCCAAAATCCTCCCAGGGGCACCCGAGCCTCCTATACCAGCAATCACTATCTTCCCTATTCCCTTAACCTGGTGGGAGCAATTTTCAGGCTCTCGAGAAAGGCTCTCTAAGATCTTCTCAGGCCATGAGAGATAGATCCTATATAGATCTCTATGGGTTAGACCAGACATGTGATCACCTCTTCTCGCCTTCACCCTTCTCACTGGATTTAATCAAGCTATATACATATGCAGAGATCTTAAGTATATATAGAGATCCGGATAGAAGTGTGAAGCCTATTAGGGCAGATAGAAGTGAGGATCCAACCATAGCCCTCTCCATATAGCCTAAAGAGAAAATAAGGAATAGAATAGCTAGCACAGCCATGATAAGGGCGAGGATCACATAGACAAGCCACCTAGTAGTATCCCTCATCATAGCCCCAAATATAGTCCTAGTGTGGAAATTAATATCCTGTAGCTTATCTTAATGGCTGACCTCCTCATCACTATAAAGGGCTAGGCTTTCAGCTATAAATTATTCTTTTCTAGATATTCTCCATACTACATCTTTCACGTTGATTTGCTGAGGAGAATTTCCTCTCCACTGGGATTAGCGAGAGGCTCGAATACTTATATGTTTCTTAGTACTATTCTTTAGGGTTGTAGTGTGGGGGCTCTAGAAGATGTTGTTAGAAGGGCTTTAGAGGCTGTGGAGGATCCCGAGCTTAGGAGACTTTTCAACAAGGTATTACCAAACGTCTCTGAGAAGGTCTATGCTATTCTTAAGAGGTATCCATATATTGAGAGGCTTGCAGAGGAGGTCTCTAGGATCAAGAGATATTCTATAGAGAATCTCGAGTCTCTTGTGAAGCAGGCTATGGAGAGCGTTGAGAGGATTGGGGGTAAGAGCTACTATGCTAGAACGCCTGAAGAGGCTAGGAAGATAATAGGTGAGATCGTTGGTAGTGGTAAGGTTGTGATCAAGGGGAAGTCAATGATTACCGAGGAGATCGGTTTGAATCAATATCTAGAGAGCCTTGGGAACGAGGTTTGGGAGACAGATCTTGGGATGCTGATCCTCCAAGCAGGAGGTGAGAGACCCTCCCACCCCGTTATTCCGGCTCTTCACCTCTCTAAGGAGAAGGTTACTAGGCATCTTAGAAAAGGGGCTGATGTAGATGTTAGCGAGGGTTTAAGTATTAATGAGATTGTTAAAAGGGTTAGGATCTTTATGAGGGAGAAGTTCACCAAGGCAGATGTTGGTATCACAGGTGCGAATGCCTTCGCAGCAGATACAGGGGCTACCGTGACTGTTGAGAATGAAAGCAACAACAGGCTGACCTCAGCCCTACCGGAGAAGCATATAGTTGTCACATCGATAGACAAGATAGTCCCAACACTGGAGGATGCTATAAAAGTCGCCATGGTTCAAGCGGCCTTTGCAGGGCTCTACCCACCTACATATATAAACATCATAGCCGGGCCGAGCTCCACGGCTGATATAGAGTATGAGAGGGTCTACGGAGCCCACGGCCCTCGAGAGTATCATGTTGTCTTCATAGATAACCATAGGCTTGAATACTCGAAGGATCCTCTCATATCAGATATACTTAGATGTATAAGATGCGGTAGATGTATCATAGAATGCCCTGTATACCAGGCTATAGGCCCTGCATGGGGTTCAGGAGCATATAACGGGCCGATGGGGGTTGCCTGGCTCTACATAACAGAGGGTCTTGAGAGGGCAGGCCCTCTGAGCATGCTATGCATTCATGCAGGGAACTGTAGAGAGGTTTGTCCGCTCCACATAGATATCCCTAACATAATGCAGAGGATCAAATCTGAGTACATTAGATCGCTCAACAACTGATCCCCTTTAATCTCCACACCACCTGCTGCGGGAGGACTTGCGGTCCTCACTATGCTTTCAACCCTACTACCTATTGAGCGGCTAAACGGCTCCACCTATTTTGGTTTACAACTGAAAGCCTCGCCCTTCAGGGCGAGGACGGCTAAGGCTTATAAGCTTTTGTTCCCATCTCTTTGGGGTCTTGGCGGGCTAACCCCTAGTGATTGCCATATAGCGATGATCCCTATCCCTACGCCCGCCAACACCAAAGCGTGATAGTTAAGAAGAAAGCCATAGCCCAGAGCCCCGCACTAACCGGGGTAGGGGTAACACGCCTAAGACGAGCACAAGGCTGAACCAAGCGAAATCCCAGGATATAGCCCAAACCACCCCGCTCTAGAGGGTGGGAACCCCTGCCCTTCAGGGTGAAGAGGGGGTCAGATTAGCTATTGCATCTCTATAGCAGTCCGGAGCAGCCCTAGATGGAAGCCCGAACCGCCCTCTAAGCTCCCTGTAGAGCTCTCTATAGGCATCCTCAACTGTCTTTAGGTTTAGGCTTAGGATCTTGTTTGTAGCAAGTTAAGGGCTAACCTATATCTCTTGAGGAGCTCTATAGCCCCCGGCTCAGGGCTACTCCCATGCCTATTGAAAGGGTTAGCAAGCCATCATCGCCAGAGACCATAGAGCACCTCTTAGCATGATCGAATGCTTAGGAAGCTTATAAGCCATATAAGTAATAGATTGTCAGGCCACAAACCCTCCCGCTGCTACGGGAGGGGTGGAGATTAAAAGTAGAGGGTTTCCATGACTCTCGCAGGGATCCTAGAGACTATAGCATCTATCATGCTCCTCGGTCTCTTCGCTCAAACCCTTCAGATCATCTATAACTATCGTGGAGCCCTAGAGGCTGCTAGACATATATCATACTTATTTAATGGAGGTAGAAAGGGTGTACAGGGATCTATAGCTATTATTCCATGTAGGTTGAGAGCCTCATCAGAGGATGAGATTATCTATACCATAAAATCTATAAGGGATCTACTATCCTCCAAGGCGGTTCACAAGGTTATATTGGTTGTGGAGCCAGAGGATCTAGAGGTATTGTATAAGCAATATATAAATCTTCTGAGAGATTCGGGGATAGAGATCTTGCCAAGCGATCATAACATATGTAGATCATGTTCAGGCAAGAATAGAGCCCTTATAACAGCTTTCAAAAGAATTTGTGATCTCTCCCAGCATGTCGTGATTCTTTTAGACTGTGACGCCTATCACCACCCAAAGGCTGTAGATCTAGCTGTGGGAGGCGCTTCATATAACGGTATTATCGCAACTGGGTATAGGTGGTATATTCTCAGAGATATCTACGGAGTTCTATATAACACTATATCATCTCTAGCATTCGAGTATATGGGGATCGAAAGGACGAGGATCGTGTGGGGAGGGCTTGTTGCAATGCCCCATAAGGCGATCAAAGATCTCGGGCTGATCGAGAGATTCTCCGAGGAACTCTCAGACGATGCTGTAATAAATATCGAGGCTAGGAGAAGAGGGTATAGAGTTATATTCTGCCCAGCATGTATATCCATCACACCCCCTCCCAAGGGATTCAAAGCCTTCCTCAGCTGGGCTGTTAGGCAGATGATAATACTGAGACTATATACCCCAAAGGTTTTCAGACTTCTCGTCTCCGTATATCTTGCAAACACAGCCCTCTTAGTTGTGGCTATCGCTGCTATAGCGTCTAGGCTGTGGAGCCTCGCGGGGATCCTATTCCTTTTCCTCCTAATAGGCTATCTAGCATTGGGGCTTCTCAGGGCTTTTATAGCCATGAGGATCTATGATCCAGTTTCAATATATGGCGATAACATATGGGGAGGCGAGAGATATGTATATAGAGTTATATATGCGGTTCTAACAGCTGTTAGAGCACCCCTGGTGCTATCTATACTGATAATTGCTGCAACTGCTAGGAAGTTTATTTGGAGGGGTCATCTATATTGTATAAAAGGAGGCAGGGCCTATCCATGCCAAACGATCTAGATCCGTGATCAAGGCCTATCTTCTCTATATATTCTTCTAACCTCTCTCACATGTATCCCTATACTCCTTGCTGAGGGATAGAGGAGGATTAGGAGAGATGTTAGAGAGGATATTCTATATAGCAGCACTATGCTTGTAGAGACATCGGCTGGGAAGCTGAGGAACTGATATGCTATCGATGCTATTAGATCAGAAGCCCCTATAGATCCTCCGAAGGATATCGGCAGGATCCACCATAGGATCTGGATTAGGAGTATCGAGAAAACAGCATATAATATATCCCTTTTTATCCCCAGCGCTATGAAGATCGAATACATGGAGAATATAAGAAAAACCCACTCGACCATTGAGAGTAGAAGGGCAGCCACACCCCTCCACCTTCCAAGGAGATCTGCTACAGATCTCCTATGCATTTCATACATGCTATCTAGATCCTGTCCTGTGAATCTCTCAAGATGCTTCCCAAACCTTCTAATAATCTTCTCAAAGATCCTGGTCTTCATAAAGCCGAGGGCCACAATGTTAGGTGATACTATGAAGGAGAGGTATATAGCTATGAGGGTTGTGAAGGTAGCCCTCTCTATAGTTACTATACTATCACCAGCATATAGGATAACAGCTGCGACTGCTATTAGGGGCGAGAGGGTCACGCATATTCTGTGGAAAAAGATAGTTGATAGCGCTAGGAAAGCACTAATGTTAAGCACTCTGGTCGCTATTAAGAACCTTATAACCTCAGATGCAGCCCCCGCAGGGACTATGTATGATGTGAATAGACTTATAGCGGTAGTAGATATAACCTTAGAGCTATTTCTAAAGCCACCCCCAAGTAAAATGTTCCATGAGAAGCCGTGAAGCACTATAGATGCTATTAGAAAAGCTATGGAGAGGACTAGGAAGCGCAGATCCGTTCTCGAGAGTATAGCTAATAGGTTTCCAACACCCACATATAAATATATATATAGGATATATGCCGCGCCACCTACACCAACTATGATCGCAGATGTTTTCTTCAATAAGTTATCAACCAATATTAATTTCTAGGGGTAATTATATATTGACTGCGATTAAAGATCTATCCTTGTTAGAGTGGAAAAGGTGTCGGAGTATTTAGACATAGTCTCTCCACCTTTAACAAAGCAATTAGGAGTGGCCAGAAGAATTTAAACGTATCGCTAAAATCAGAAACTGGCTCATACTATATTTATTCCAAAGCTTATGTCTTTTAGAATACCCAATAGATCTGACTTCCACCCGCCTTTGTATGGTGAGACTTTCAGTTATAAACAATATCTATCCTAAGGTGGTCACGTGAAATAGCTAAACTATTAAATAAATAAAATATATTATCTTCTCATATACAGTAGTTTATTATATCATCTGGGCTTATTAATATATTTGTAAAACTTTTGTTTTTAATAAATTGAAGTAGCTCTTTATCTATGGTGAGAAATGAGAGTTGTTTTGAAACTGATATGCCATAGAGTAGATTATCTATAAGATCTCTATGGCCTTTAGCATACATCTCAAAAGCAATCTCAACGCTTCTCTCATCTAACATCTCATGTTTAAAAGTTCTTCTCAGAAGATCTACACCTCTTAAAACTATATCTATCTCCTCCCTGCCCTTAATATGCTTCATTATTTTCCACATTGCCTCTAGAAGGCTTAGATCGCTGTAATGGATCTCGTGATTTATAAGACAGGGCATGGTCTCCAAGATCTCTCTGTCCGTCTCAAAACCTAGAGATGGAAGTAGAAAGGATGTATCAAGCAATATTCTCAATCTTTTTCTGCTCACGTAGGCTCTCCTCTTCAAGATCTTTAAAGCTTATGTACCCTATCTTAGGTCCATAAAGGGCATACCATATGGCATCTCTGATCGGCTCAATAATCATCCTATCTCTCTCAACATATATCTTCACCCTAGAACCCTCCCTAATACCTAGTCTCTCAGCCGCGGCCTTGGGAATGGCTAGAAGTCTCTTCCTACTAACCTTAGCCTCAAAAACAACGGTATCACTCATAATCTATACCACTGATAATAGGCTAAGACAAATTAAAAAGCTTAGTCATTTAAGAAGCCAAACCAATTCATTAAACTAATCTCAAAATGTGAAAACTTAGCCTAGCTATCTACCTTGGATCTCCCTATGTTAAAACAGTCAGCACTCATGAATAGGGAGGGCGTAGAGCTGAAAATAAATATGGGCATTTTCATAGACTCGTGCCATCATAAGAAGGAAGAGAGGTTGATTAAGAGGATATCTTCAGCTGGGTATAAGCCCGTCTTTGATATTAAGGAAGAATATTCAGCTCTTAGGAAGAGGTTTAAGGATATGACCCCTCCCCTTTCAATTCTATAGTAGATCATCTTATTTATGCTGGGGTCTCAGGTGTTAGCCCTCTGGTTGGGGATCAATGGCTCTATTCCCAAGATCATTGGGTTGGGGGTATGCTTCGGGGTCTCCCCCTAGGGATATCGGGGCACGCTAACGGGGTGCCCAGCCGAGGCATTAACCCCCAAACCATCAAAGAAATGACCTCATCATAAAAAATATTCACACTCCAGGGCTTAAAAACACAAACATACCTCACCCTAAAGAGCGAGGCTCGTCATTTATTCTGTCATGAGAAGATATGTCTCGGG
>JAVVGG010000050.1:0-9861 GCA_032249275.1 Desulfurococcales archaeon | reverse complement strand
TCTGGCGATGGGGGTTGCTAACCATCTCGATTGATATAAGGGTTAGTCCCGAGCCAGAGGCCATAGAGCTCCTCCAAACACAAATAAGATCTTAAAAGCCAATAAAACAGTCCCTGCCTTAAAAGGCGAGGTTTTCAGTTATAATTTCGATAAGCCTCACATTTAGGTTTATGGCAGGGAGGTGGTGGCTGTCTCTACGCTATCTAATAGAAGTACTGGGGTTTTTCGGAGGATCTTACAATATCTGGTCGATCGTCGTCGAATCTCCACCTCCCGCTCCCAATACCCAGGATCACTATTCCAAGCTCTTCGCTCAGCTTGTCGTTTAAAATAACCTCCTCCTCTACATGGGATAATATGGCATCAGAAAGCACAGGTCCTCTAACTCTGTCCCCCGTGATCACATACACCTCAAGAGCTTCCGGCACCAGGTAGTTCCTGACAGGGCCTCCGGCAGTTCCCAGCTCTACTAGATAGGAGTCTAGCGGAGGCGGCCACAGATCAAGGCGCTTGGCCAGCGCAATTGGCATGAGGATCTGGGGTTTCTCTGTCTCAAAGCCTGAGTTGACCAGGGCAACAACATCCTCAGCCCTGCCACTTCTTCTAGACTTAGCCCTAATCCTAACCCTCACAGCCAACAGCGGCACCTAAAACCCTCAAAATCCTAATACGCCCAACCCTTCTCCTCCTCACATAGATGTGACCCACCCTGCCTATTCTCTTGTAGTTTCTTTCTATAGTTTCCATGTATGATGCCAGAGGTCTCATCCTCCAGGATATTTTTTGTAGTTTCTTTCTATAGTTTCTGATCTATTAGTTGTTTATGGGGTATATAAGTGCTACTAATTTGAATGATCTACATGAAAATTTTCCGGAAGAAGCCCCCAAGGATCAGGGAATCTTCATCACTATTTTTTCCTTTAGTAAGCCGTAGTGACCGTGTCCAGAGCCTGCGGCTCTTCCTGTTCTGTGCCATATGTTCTTAGGAGTGTTACTGCTTTTGATATTATTTTTATGGTGTCTACGTTGTTTCTTCCCATTATCTCCTGTGCCCCTTCTAGTATTGTTTTTATCCTATTTTTTAGACATCTTCAACAGCCCCAACTAGATGCAGATCCGATAAGGGATAGGGGGAGGTCCTGTAAAATAATCTGAATAGCTAATGTAATGGACTCTGGCAAGCACCTATTCTAATTGTCCCTATCCTGACATTCTCATCGTCTCTTAGGGCGAGACTTTCGGCTATACTCTGCTGCAATATCTATCTCGCTAATGAGAGCATATCAATATTTTCGCGTCGTATATTGTTACCCCTTTTGCAAGCCCTTAAACTTAACTATTAACATGTGGTATGATAAAGGAAAAATATATTATTGAGATCTTATATATTCTATGTGGTGGTTTCGTGGCGGGACTTACTAGGTTGGTTATTTCATCAGCTCTTGCTAGAGATACGCCCCTAGATGGTTATTTGGGATATGGGTCTCCAAGGGTGGTTAGGCATCCATATACTAGGGAGCCTTGGATCCTATTTACAGCTTGGAAGGATGTAGCTGGCCAGGTGAGAGAGGTTTGGGCTGCACCTATAGCTGATGAACTATCTTTTGAGGTAGATCTTAAAAGATCTAAAAAGATCTCCTCAGGCTCAGAGGTAGGCGTAGTAGGCCTAAATACTGTGGATGCTTTTTATGATTATTATAACGATCGTTGGCTGATCTTTTCAACTGTATATGGAGGAGAGCAGAGGAGATTCGCCCTTATATCCTCAGACCCAGATTTCTCTAAGGTTGAGACAACAATAGTCGAGGCCCCCCTTAACATGGGGGATGCAGGCTTCTCCTGCATATCATATGAAGATGATAAGGCCCTCACATGCACTGGAGGATTCGGCCTCGAAAGATCCCTTATGGCGGTAGAGGACTTTACAAAGAGACCTTTTCCCAAGCCTGTCGTGGTGAGGAAAACAATCGGAGGATCGCTTTTGGGAGATGCGGCAGACGTCCACAAAACATTCGTAAACGGGGGGAGGATCCTCATGCTCACAGAGAACCTAGGAGGGACAGGAACATGGTATATCCAGCTCTTCCTAGGGCCAAGGGGTGGGTGGAAGAGGTGTGAAGGATCCTCGGTGCTTGGCAAGTGGTATATGGCCCTCTCACTGAGAACACCGATTCCATTTTCAAGCGATTATGAGAAGACAAGCTATGGGCATCCAGAATATTCTGTAGAGCTTAAAAAGCCGTGGATCATGTGGGCCAGTTTTAGACACTGCCACTGGCCACTCCCAGATAGAGGGATTAAATGGGCCCACGAAATCTGGGCTGCTGAAGCTTCCACAGAATATTTCTCCAACCCGAGAGAATGGCTCCCAGCAGTTTTCGAGGCAGACGAGAATGTCGAACCTCCAAGGATCAGGATATAGATCCACCGAATCGGTGAAAAGGGTGTTCCTAGTATATCTATTAGCATTTGTATAGAGCTCCACAGTAATACCTAGACCCCTAGCAATCTCAGCAAGCCTGAGGTGAATAAGGTATATCGCCCCAGAAATATTCATTCTCAAGCTGAAGAGCAACTAGCCCCCCACCTCTACTAGGATCATACCTAGAGATCTTAGCGAGAATAGCCCTAAGCCACCTCTCAGCATATGGAAAGTAAGAAGGATCAAGAGATCTTGGGATAAAATTGTCAGAGATAAGCCAGTCAGGATGCCCACCATTATCCCACTCAGCACACACATAAGGCCCAACCCTAGCTATGATCCTAAGACCAAGAGAAGAAGCAATCGAGAGAAACTCATCAACATCCCTCTCACCAGAGAAATCAAAAACACCAGGGGAGACCTCATGATAATTCCAGAAAAAGTAGGTGGTAACAGCATTAAAACCAGCCCTCACAAGCTTAAGAAGCCTATCCCTCCACAAACCCCTAGGAACCCTAGCATAGTGGATCTCACCGCTCAAGATCATCTTGAAAACCTCAAAATCTATTCAACACTCCAGCTTATATAGAGCGGTTGATAATGTTAACCTATATATACCTAGAGGAGCGGTTGTAGGTTTAATAGGCGAAAGCGGCTCAGGCAAAACAATATTTTAGGCAAGGTAACTCTTGCACTAATAAAGCCTCAAAGAGGTGATGTACTCTTTAATGGAAAAAGCATCTTCAATATGGCCAAAGAGGATTTTAAATTCTACAGGATCAATTCACAATATATTCCTCAAGATCCATATGCTAGCATAAATCCGTTCAAGAAAGTACGCGATATATTGATGGATATAGTAGCATATCACAAGCTAGCTAAAGGAGAAAAAGAGAGACTGGAATTGGTAAGAGATATAATGACCAAAGTAGTGTTGAGTCCTCCAGAAAAGTACCTGGATAAATATCCTTTTCAATTCACTTCATCCATATACAAGTGCCCTTATATCTGCTATACCAGTAGCAGACCCAAGGGCTAAAGAGACTAGAAAGCTATTGCTCAGAGGACCAGCGCCTTCTCCGCTAAACAAACCAAAGGGGTGCGTGTTAGGTGACAGGTGTCCATTTGCGATGGAGATCTGTAGAAGGGAGGAGCCGCCCATGAAAGAGATTAGCCCAGAGCATAAAACGGTTTGCTTCTCGTATTAGCACATTATACCTGCCCAGCTAGAGATCTTTAAGATAACCTATTACTTTTATCATCTTCGGTATAGAGCCAACATTTAACAGTTCTCTCTGCATCAATCCTTATAGTGGGAGACTCTTTACTAAAGCATTTAGGCAGGATTAGAAAAGGCTTTTCATAGTCTCTGCATTACATAAATCTAATCACTTTGGAAAGTCCTAGCTACAGATCCACCTTTACTGATTCCTCTATCTCATCGCTGTAGGAACCCAGAATCCAGGACTATAAGCCCCATAGATATGCAACTCTACAGCTTAATAAAGGTCACAATAATCAATAGTATATTAAGTCTTTATACCTAAAGATGGTATATGGAAAACAAAACAACCTCGCAATGCGGATCTTGAGGTAGGTCTTAGCCTCGATAAGGTAAGGGATAAATATCCTGCAGGTTTCTCTGGAGGAGAGCTCCAGAGGATCTCTATAGCTAGGGCCTTAGCATTAGAATCGAGGAGAAGGAGTTCCTAGCTAAGGGTGCAAGTATGCCCAAGATGCCCCTTCGCAATGAGCATATGCTTCAACAAAGAGCCTCCAGGCATTGTGCACAAGGGCAATGGAGTGAGAGCAAAATGCTGGCTCTATGCAGAGGATAAGGGAGGCAGTAATATTTAGAAAGCCATTGAGTTAAAAATATCATAGTTTGGTTTAAAGAATAGCTGTTCTAGATCTTGATCGCCTCACCCTCACTAAGCCTCGCTTCCACAAATTTCCCATCTTCATAATAGATTAACGTCCCTGGAGCCCTCGCTCTAACCCTTCCATCTGGAAGCATGTCCACTGGGTATGGGGGGATTAGATATTCCATAAGGCCAACAACTCCTTTACCATCCGTTATAGGGGATAGAATGACGATCTCAGCTTCGAGTTCTTTCAGCGAGATCTCTAACTTCTCACTTCTCCTCATAACCCCCTTCCTCCTGCCCAGCACTGTGTAGTAGATATATTCTTTCCATCCAGGATCTCGAGGAAGTATCTCGACCGATATGCCATCACTCACCTCCTGCCCCTCTCTATTTATATTCACAGCTCCAACAGCCCATGCCCATTTTATAGGGGCTGCGATCTTTAGCAGCTTCCGCGATGAATAGGGATCCTCGTGGATCACATCTCTTGTGGGGAGACCAGGCTCGTCTATGGAGACAAGCTCGCCGTTAGGCATTACAATCCTGTTTAGAAGACCTATATCTGTCTTCTCAGGCCTCCTATCGGTTATATAGACAGGGCCGCCGCTGAGGATCCTAACTACTGTGTGTGCAAGTGCATATGGATCGTATGTCATGAACATGTCATAGTCAGGATAGGCGATCTTCGAGTAGAAAATCGCATTATATACACTGAAGAGGAGGTGGAGCTTCGCATCCAACTTCCAAAATGGTACATAGTCCATAGAGATCCTCATGGAATTGCTAACCACATAGTTGCTATAGTTCTCGGGTGCCATGCTCATGCAGTTCAAAATCTCCATCCCAACTCCGTAAGCCCCTGCCTGGAGAGCCAGCTCAACGCTTCTAGAGGCCCTTCCAACCTTCTCACTTCCTTGATAGAGGGCGTGGATAACCCATTGGTTATCAACCTTGGTGAAGTCAAATCCCTGGGATCTGAGCCATCTATAGAAATTCGAGTATAGATCGAGGGCCTTGGCATAATCATGGTGAGGAGCATAGCTTCCGATCACAGGCACCCTGATCCCCTCAGCCCCTAACTTCTCCATCATACCAGCACCCACACCTCCCCAGTGGATATTTATTGTATGCCAGAGCCCCACAAACCTGACCCCAAGGCCCCTGAGCTCATCGACAACCGCTTTAAACCCCTTCGGAAATTTCTTGGGATCAGGATCTAGATCAACAATGACCCTGGCCCCCTGCCTCCTCTCCTCCATCTGCCAGCCATCATCTATAATCACATAGCCTATTCTAACCCCCCTCTGGATAAGCCCTCTAACTATCTCGACAACCTTCGAATGCGATAGATCCTCGAGTAGAAGAGCATTCCAGCTACACCACCCCAGCATACCCAGGAAAGCGGGCCTCTTCTTAGAATTCCTATGCACAACAAAGCCGACAAGGGACCCAGCCTCTACAGCCCTTTCAACAGCCTCATAGGGATCCTCAGAGTATCCATATGATAGAACCCAGCTCCTAGAAACCCTCATAGAGGAAGCTCCTAGGAAGAGCTTCAAAGCAGGGCCTGGCCAGAGATAGCCGGTGGCATCTCCACTCGAGAATGTAGCGAGGGATATATACGCACTTTCAGCTCTCACAAGTAGAAACACTGTATACGGAGCTATCGATGCCTTAGGTGCCTTGGAGAAATAAGGATAAGCCCAGCACGGTGTGTGCCTAACAAACTCCTTATGCGAGATCTCTCCAAGACTTGCTGGGTAATCAGCAACATCTGGAGGTCTAGGCGCTTCAGGCGTTCTCTCAACTGCGAGCTGGTTATAGTATCTAAAGCCCTGGGAATATAGATCTCTAACAGCCCCGGGGTGAAGGGTAAGGCCTAAAGAGGATTCTACATTAGATATATTGAGAGAGATCCTCAGAGGATCGCTCGGAGCTAGAGGAACCATAGACTCAGCTTCAACACCAACACTCCCATGGAAATCGCTGAGCCTAGAGACTTTTACCGAGATCCTGGCAACATCGCAGGAATATACTATCTCTCCATCTGAGGATTTTTCCTCACACTCAATAGGTGTCTCATCAAGGAGACTGACCAACGCCTTGCCTAGACCTAATAATCCTTTAACTAGTTCCATATGCAACATCATAGTATCTAGCCCGCAACAGACCTTAATAAACATTAAGATATTAGATGAGATGTTTTTTCTCTACAGCTGAAAGTCTCAGCTATTTGAGATAGGGATAGCTTTTACAGACACAACGAGTTTTCGATATAGATAGCGATATGTTGAATATCACGAGAATAGATTTGTAGCCATCTAGTCCAAAGATATATTATAACTATGATCATCTTGATCCGATCTTAAGACATACACTTTTAAGAGCATTAGGCAGTCGTATCATAGGTGTGTCTTTCTGAGAGTTGGTTTTGCAAAGGTTTCGATAACCCCGTCAATTGGGATTCCCATGGATGGCTATGCCCTCAGAACCTCGCCTTCTAAGGGGATTCATGATGAACTATATGCTAGGGCACTTTATGTTGAACACGGCAATGAGGCTATCTCTATGGTGGTTCTAGATCTCCTCTATATGACCCAAGACCTTCTGGTTAGGATTAAAAGGGCTGTTAAGGAAATACTAGGGATCCCTATGGAGAGGGTTATCGTATCAGCTACCCATACCCATTCAGGCCCCTCGATAGCTGGTTTCCACAGTGTTATGAGACATATAGATTATAGCTGGTACATGGATGCACTGCCATGGCTAGCAGCTACAGCTATTGCAGAGGCTTCTAGAAGGGCTTCTAAGGCTTTTATGAGGTCTGCCACAGGCTCCCTCCCAGGCTAGGCTGTGAATAGGAGGAGGCCTCTAAAGGGTCCAATAGATCCTACTGTCCACCTAGCAGTATTCGAGGATCTAGGAGGTAAAGTGTTGGGAAGCATAGCAAGCTACTCTGCACATCCAGTAGTGCTTGGACATACAAACCTCCTCTACTCAGCAGACTATCCTGGCTGGGTTGTGAGGACTCTTGAAACCATCTTAGGAGGAGTCTCTCTCTTCATAACAGGATCATGCGGAGATGTAAATCCCCTAACACCGGGCACCTCGCTTGAAAGAATATACAATAGATCCTCTGGAACCTTTGAAGAGGCTGAGGAGGTGGGCAGAGCAATAGCTTTTGAAGGGCTTAGAGCAATCCAGGGCGCAAGACCATCCAACTCGGAATCCCTAGCATACTCCTCCTCTAAAGCATATATAGATCTAAGAATCCCCTCAAGTATAGAAGCGCTAAGCGTTGAAGAGGCTAGGAGAGGCCTTGAAGAAGTAGTTGAAAGAAGAGACCATAGGGAGATAATCAAGGCGTGGTTCACCCTCAAGAGCATCGAGACGGCTGAGGCTTTGAGGAAGCTATATCCATCAGGAATTGCTGAAGCAGAGATCTCGGGAGTCAGAATTGGAGATCTAGCTATAGTAGCAATTCCCGGCGAGGTCTTCGCTAGAACAGGCATCAAGATCAAGGAGATATCTAGCCTCGCAAACACTATAGTTGCCGGCTACTCAAACGGGGGGCTGGGATATCTCCCCCCAGACGAGGCCTTTGACGAGGGAGGTTATGAAACGGAGTTTCCGGTATGCTTTGTTAGCAGGGGAACTGAGGAGAAGATCTTAAAGGCGTCGGAAAACGTGCTAAGAGAGCTAGGGGTTCTAAAGCCTCAATAGATCATGTCAGACAGCTACCAAGGATTCAAAGAGAGCTATAGACATAACCAAAATGCAAAGAGCGGAATTTCGTTGAGCTCAGAACTTTCTTTAATTGTGAGATCTAACCTAACAGAATCAAAGTCAGCCTCAACCACATAGAGATCTTTTAGTTCTAGCGTCCCTTTTAACATTATAAGCTCTTTAGCAGATACACCCTTCCATCCCCACTTAATATGTGGAAGAGAATATCAGGATTAAGCCCAGCACTAGGGTCATGGCTGCAATAGCGATTATCGATGGATGCACATAGCTTCTAACCATTTCGCCCACAGCACCCACTTCGCGATCTTAGATCTTGAATACACTGACCTCCTCCCCTTTCAATCTCCATCCCACCCGCTGATGCGGGAGGGTTTGTGGTTCTACTATCATAATGCTTTTAATCCTAATGTATCTTTAGCTGTTCATTGGCCCCCCTATCTATTCGGGTTTACATCTGTCATTTGGGAGGCTGTGAGGGGGGCCAGAACTCCCCCGAAATCTATTTTGATCCCCAGCATCTTCAGGGCCTTCTTCCTAATGTTTAGCTTCCCAACGATGTCTCTATCTGCTTCGAAGCCGCATCTAGGGCATTTTAATCTTCTATATCCGCTCTCAGCCAGCTTTGAATCGCATTTTGGGCACTCTGAGGATGTACCACTTGGATCCACTATTACAAGTGGCGTCCCGTGCTTGGCGGATTGCCGGTCCATCCACTTAACAAGCCTCGAATATCCCATTATGTTCAGCTTCACCCTATGGTTCTTCGGTAGCTTCCTAAGCGCTTCTACTAGACTTGTTAGATCCTCTCTGGCGACTGTATATCCAAGCCTCTAGCCATTATCATTATCTCAAGAGATGCCCTTCCAGCCAGCCCTCAAGGATATTCCTAGCCTTCCTATGAAAGGATCTAATCCTATTATGTATAGCTTTCCTCCTCCAAGCTGGATATCTTGGAGAGGAGTATTTCCTCTGAAGACTTTCCGCAAGGATCTTCCATCTATAGGCTCTATCAACAGCTGTGTCTATACCCTTGTTTATCTTGTCATATCTCCATAGACTATTTTCTTCTCATTGATATCTATGGCTATGGCATCTCTTGGCTAGTATTGCTTTTGCTTAGGGATGCTCTTAGAGATCCATAGGATCATCTCTCCACCTCTATAGCCTAGCCCAGCCTCTCTATTCTCTACTCACATACTGGTCATACCTTCTATCCCACCCGATGATCTTAAGCCTGATCCCTGGGCAACAGCATGTCAAGCCTCTTAATCCTAGGTCTCTTAATTCTATAGGAGTTTATTCTCTGGACCTTTGCATTTGTAAGTGCATATCTCTATGGCAGTTCAAAGCAACCCTTGATGGAAGCCCGAGCCATTCTCTAAGCTCTCTGTAGAGCTCCCTATACACATCCCTAATAGTTTTTAGGTTCAGGTTTAGGATCTTGTTTATGGCATAGTTAAGGGCTACATTATATCTTCTGAGGAGCTCTATGCCAGCAGGCTCAGGACTAACCCTCAAAGCTATTGAAAGGGTTAGCAAACCATCGTCACCAGAGGCTATAGAGCCCCTCCAAAATAGATCAAAGTCCTAAAAAGCTTATAAGCATTAGCCATCCCCGCCCTAAAGGGCGAGGCTTTCAAATTGTAAAGGTAAAATCTGGTTTCCTATGGAATAACTTTCAGCCATGGCACACGCTTAAAATCTTCATCGAACGTGAGTATAGCGCCTATTCCATAGTGTTTGCATGTGAGTGCTATGACCGCATCGCTTGGGGGATGGAAGGCTGTTTCGGCTTTCATTATTATTTGTAGTGCTCATGTTCAT
>JAVVGG010000049.1:0-10463 GCA_032249275.1 Desulfurococcales archaeon | reverse complement strand
TATACCAGGTATTGTAGAGGCTGGAAGAGCTATCCTAGTGAGAATTTCTCAGGGGATGAGGGTTAAATCCATTAGTTCACATCATCTAGCTTGAAGCCCTTACTATATTTGCATATGGGCAATCCCTCCAATATAGTGAGCACAGTCTAGCCTCATACTTGGTGAGGGGCCTTTTAAGCATGTTGCAGAGAGCTACGTAGCCCCCGCTAACACTCTCAACTCTATAGTAGGGGCATTCTGAGGATATAAGGTCTCTTAGCATATGTATGGGACCATAGATCCTAGATGCAATAGAATTCCTAGTAATAACTCTGACACCCCCTTTACCACTATTACTCTGGTTCAGAGGCTTATCTGCACCTGATATTGTTTCAACATAGAATGAACACCCCCTGTAGACCTCAGGGGCACCGCCACATCTATATGCAGCTACAACAGAATCGCTTGGCTCACCCAGCTTAGGTGAGTGGCAAGCCCCGGCCCTATAGTATGGACATGGCATTTGAACTCCAACATCTATCTCTGCGAAGCCCGATATTCGCTAGGTATAGCTTCACATTATATACACAATCAACTCCGTATTACTATTGTAAGCCCTGCTCTCCAGAGCGAAGATAGCGATAAGCTTAACCCTCATAGATATTATCCTCATTGGGCTTCCTGTTAATTGGTTAGATGCGGGGCGGATATTTTCTTTCTAGCCTATATTGCTTGGTGGGCCTTTGTCAACACAGGATCTATCTATACTTAGAAAGACTGTTAGGGAGTTTGCATCAAAGTATGTGGCTCCTCTGGCTAGGAGGATAGATGCTGAGAATTGGTATCCAAGGGAGCTTGTGAGGGATATGGGTAAGATGGGGATTTTAACTCCTAATATTCCTGAGGATCTAGGTGGAGCTGGCCTTGATCTACCTGGCGTCTCAGTTGTTCTAGAGGAGATAGCTAGATATAGCGGTTCAGCCTCTTTAATACCGGAGGTTCAGGGAACCCTTGTAGCCCATGTGATAGCAAAATATGGGGGTAGGAGAATCGCCGAGGAGGTTGTTCCGAAGCTAGCTTCTGGAGAGGCTATAGGGTCTTTTGCTTTAAGCGAGCCCTGCTGTGGAAGTGATGCAGCAAATATAGAGACTACTATAGAGAGGCAAGGCGGTGAGTGGGTTGTTAAAGGGACTAAGATGTGGACCACCCAGGGGTTATACGCTGATTACTTTCTAGTATTCGGCAGGATTGGGGATAGGAGTGAGAGGCATAGGAATATAGCTGCGGTTCTCATTAGAAGGGGGAGCTGTATAAAGGCAAATCCGATAGAGGTTATGGGCTTCAGGGGGACTGGCACGGCTGAGGTTATTATAGATGGCTGTAGAGCTGGCGACGATGATCTCATAGCGCCCCCTCCAATGGGGTTTAAAGCGGCTATGGACGCCCTCAACGTGGGAAGGGTAGCTATAAGCGCTCTAGGCATAGGGCTTGCAGAGGCCGCCTTTGAAGAGGCATATTCCTTTCTAACCCAAAGAATAGCTTTTGGGAAACCTGTGATCGAGTTCCAGGGGATCCAGTTCAGACTTGCAGAGCTATACGTCATGATCGAGTCAGGGAGATCCATGGTATATAGGGCTGCAGAGCTACATACAAAGGGATATGAGGATTTTCCGGTAGCTGCTGCGGCTACAAAACTCCACGTAGCAAGGATCAGCGTTGAGGTGGCCGGAGAAGCCCTCAGGCTAATGGGTGGCTATGGATATAGCAAGGAGAGTAATGTTGAGAGGATATATAGAGATGCGAAGCTCCTAGAAATAGGTGAAGGAACCAACGAGGTTCAGATGCTAGTAATCTCTAAGCATATATATAGAAAAGGTGCTAAATGGCTGATCTAAGATCTAAAAATGCTCCATAGCTAAAACCTTTTCCAAGGAAAACACCAAGACTTGGGCTTCGCTGGACCTGATATTCTTTGATACAAAGCCCTCTTCCCTTGACTCCACAGCTCTCAGGACTCCTTTTCATCGGGATCCGTATCGCTGTGCTCTGCCCATTTAGTACGAATCAAATCCATACCTCCAGATCATAAGTATGGGAAACCATATATTAGGTATTTATTTAATCTAGCAAAACATCTATAAGCTATGTGAGGCTCAAAGCGGCAGTATATTGCATAGAAGGTGTGTGAATGGTATGGTGAAGCTTGTATATTTAAGGATATAATAGCTATGTGATTCAGGTGATAGGGATCTCCCAGGGCCAGATACTGAGGAGTAGCAGGGAAAGGGTTCTGACAGGTTTGATAGGAGGTTTATCTAGATATCTAGGGCTGAGCCCCGGGATTTCTAGGCTGGTATTCTTAGCAGTATTCGCTATATCGATCTTCTCTGGTCTATGGCTATTGTTTCTAGCAGTATATATGCTGGTCTCAGCGGTTATACCTAGGGATGACGATCCTGAAGATCTAAGGGCAAAGGGGTTCGTCATTAAAGTAGACAGGTTAATCCTATCGCTGATAGCCCTGATCCTATTGGGGATCGGCGCAGGTGTTCTTATATACTCTCTAGCCCTTCTAGGGATATCTTTCGGCATTAATGTAATGAGCCTTACAAATCCCCCTATGGTTTTAGCGGGTATACTGGCCTTTATAGTGGCGGTTCTAGGGATCATAGCCGGCTTGGCGATCATGTGGTTAGGGTTTCAATTTGCTAAGAGGGTATAGATGCTGTATTGTTTGCTTCTGAAGCTTGATTAGCTATAGAGGTGTTGGTCTATATTCTCTTCCAAGTATTTCTCTTGCAATTATCATCTTCATTATGTTAGGGGCTCCTTCGGCTCCTGACATATAGCTGAAGACGCCCCTTAAAGCTGATTCAGCTATAGATTCTCTCGTATAGCCTAGTCCCCCCAGCATCTGTGTTAGCTCTACAATGGCTTTGAAGCTCTTCTCTACTGCAAGGTATTTCGAGGCTGCGCTGAGCCTAAACACCTCGGATCTAGAGATCTTGTTCTCCGAGTATAGATCTAGGGCCCATGCTGCTTTCAGCACCAGGTTCCACGTTGCCTCAAGCTCTGCCCATATCTCTGCTAGTTTGAACTGTATAGCTTCATACCTAGCTAGAGGCCATCCAAATGCCTCTCTATTTTTAACAAACTCTACAACCTCGTCGAAAACCCTCATAGCAGATCCTATCGATGCCGCCCCTATCAAAGCCCTAGCCCTTGTAAAGCCCTCTGTTGCATATATAAAGCCTTTCCCCTCCTCACCTATTAAATACCTCCTGGGGATCTTCACCTCTCTAAGTCTTAGAGAGCCTGTGCTTATCCCTATCCTCCCCATGGTCTCGAAAAGCCCTATCTCGACGCCGTCAGCGTCTATGGGTAGGTAGAATGCAGATATCGCTGAGTGGCTCCTCTCCTGCCTAGTCTTTGCTAGTAGGAAGTAGCCTCCACCCCACTCCCTCGCTTCTCTAACACCGCTTATATATACCTTTTCACCGGTGATCACATAGTGATCGCCGATAGGCGATGCTAGTGTCTTTATATTAGCTACATCACTCCCCCCATGAGGCTCTGTAGAGGCTATTCCGAGGAAGCGATCCCCCCTAGCGACCTTTACAACAACCTCTTCCTTTAGCTCTTCGGAACTGTATGTCTCGATCATCTTTGCCCATACGTTATTAACAACTATATATACAGCTAAGCTCATACCTGGATCGAAGTACCCCACCTCCCTCATAATCATAGCCGAGCTAAGCCATGAAAGGCCGGGGCCACCATAGTCCTGTGATATATTGGGCGTCAGGATCCCCTGTGATGCAAGGCCTTTAAAGAGTTCTCTAGGCATGCGGCCTTGATACTCGATCTCCCTGTATCTGGGGGATACCTCTTTCACCAGATACTCCCTAGCCGCTTTAATAACCAACTGCTGATCCTCCGAGATTGTGAAGTCCACAGACGCCACCAAGATATCTAGCTATTGGCCCTAAATATCCGAGAGGATCTCACCTATAACGAGCTTTAGAAGGATCAGCTCTGGGCAGCGCTCCTCTGTATCGCAGATGCCTCGATGATCCTCTTTCTAAGTATGAGAAGCCTTTTGAAGACCTCAGATTTAACCTTTCTCCAATCCTGTCCAGCAGGCACTAATAGTTTGATCAGGATTATAACGTGTTCCTTATCAGATTGCTCGTTGAAATAGGGGCCGACCTCTATCTGAAAGCCTGTTAGGGCTTCTCTAATCATGTCTTCAAGAGATTCTAGATCTATATTTGCTAGGGGCATCTCAACCCTTAGATCGATAATCTCTCTTTCAGAAAACTCTGGAGCATAGTCTACAATTGCCGAGTTCATCAATACTATATATATTATTTAGGTATCTTTATTTCTCTACCCTCATCGGGACCATTCTAGTGTAGAAGAAGTTTACAACCGAAAGCCTCGCTCTTTAGGGTGGGGAGAGGGTCAGCTCAAGTTGGATTAATAAGAAATCAGCGGATCTATAACCACTGGGTGGATATGGAGTATGGTTAGGATCCTAGGAATCGAGTCCACGGCACACACAATAGGCGTTGGAATAGCTGTTGAGGAATCCCCACATATAGTTGCTAATGTGAAGAGCACCTATATTCCTGAGAAGGGCGGGATACATCCTAGGGAGTCGTCGAGATACCTCGCTGAGAAGGCTCCAGAGGTTCTTAGAGAGACTCTTAAAAGGGCTGGGCTATCTATGGATGACATAGATGCTATCGCAGTAGCCCTCGGCCCCGGGCTTGGCCCTAGCCTGAGGGTTGGCGCGACCCTTGCGAGGGCGCTAGCTATATACTATGGAAAACCCCTTATACCAGTGAATCACGCCGTCGCCCATATAGAGATCGGGCTCATAACAACTGGTGCTAAGGATCCTGTTGTGGTATATCTCTCAGGGGGTAACACAGCTGTTATAGCCCACCACAGCAGGAGGTATAGAGTGTTTGGCGAGACCCTTGACATAGCACTTGGAAACCTCCTAGACACGTTTGCTAGGGAGACCGGCTTGGGGCCTCCATATGTTGTAAATGGTATCCATGTGGTGGATAGATGTGCTGAGAAGGGCTCTAGATTCGTCTCGGAGCTCCCCTATATCGTTAAGGGACAGGATCTATCTTTTGCGGGGCTTTTAACAGCATCCCTCAGATCCCTTAGGAGGGGGGGTAGCCTAGAGGATATATGCTATACGCTTAGGGAGATAGCATATTCAATGGTTGTAGAGGTTACAGAGAGATGTATATCCCACACCGGGAAGAAGGAGATCTTGGTTGTTGGCGGTGTAGCTGCAAGCCCATATCTTAGGGAGAAGATGGAGTGGGCTTCTAAGCATCACAGGGCGACTCTCTATGTTGTCCCCCCTGAATATGCTGTTGACAATGGTGCTATGATAGCGTGGACAGGGCTTCTAGCGTATAGGAGTGGTGTTAGAATAGCTGTTGAGGAGAGCTATATAAAGCCTAGGTGGAGGGTTGATGAGGTGGATACTCCTTGGAGGGATTAGTCGAGATCCATAGAGGGGCAGAAGCTGTTATATATAAGGGGAATTTTCTGGGCTTCAAGGCTATATATAAGTATAGGCCTCCCAAGCAATATAGATCCGAGGTGCTCGACAAGAAATTAAGGTTTGAGAGAACCATTAACGAGGCTAGGATCATGCTGAGATTAAGGCTAAGCGGTGTTCCCGTCCCAGCTCTTTTAGATGTAGATCTAGATCGTGGGTTGATAGTTATGGAATATATAGAGGGGAGGATCTTGAGGGACTACATTCTAGGCGGGGGATCTACAGATCTTCTGAGGGATGCTGGAAGAATACTAGGGATGATCCATGCTAGGGGGATCTGCCATGGAGATCCCACGATCTCCAACTATATAGTTGATAACAGGGGTTCCCTATGGATAATAGACTTCGGGCTTTCCGAATATAGCGATGATGCAGAGGATCAGGCTGTAGATCTTCACCTACTATATAGATCTATAGAGACACTACCTCTGAAAAACATAGAGGAGCTGAAGGAAATAGTTTATAGTGGATACTCAGAGATCCTGGGGATGGATAGGGCTAAGAGGGTGAGGGAAAAGGTTAGGGAGATAAGGATGAGGGGTAGATATGTACTTGAGAGGAGGGTGAAGGCTGTATGGATGGTGAGGGGAGGAGAGAGTTAAGGGTTCTTCTGATAACTGGCAATAAGCATAAGGCTATGGAGATTAGAGAGATGCTAGATGAACTATATCCGGGGGTTTTCTTAATAGAGATAGGATCAGATGTTAAGAAGCTAGAGATACAGTCTGAAAGCCTCGAGGAGATAGCATATATATCTCTTAAAAGTGCTATAGAGCATCTCGATATATCTAAGTGGGATTCAATATGGGTTGAGGATTCAGGGCTATTCATAGAAGCATTAGGAGGATTTCCAGGTCCCTATTCAAGCTATGTTCTTAAGAAGATAGGTTTGGAGGGGATCTTGAGACTCTTAAGCGGGGTCAGCAATAGGAGGGCCTGCTATAAAGCGGTGATTGCATATACCTTAAACGGATCTATAGGTGTTGAGAGCGGCGAGCTATGCGGTTCGATAGCATATAATCCAGATGGCTTAGAGGGATTTGGATACGATCCGATCTTCATACCTGAGGGCTATAGCGAGACCCTAGCCCGCCTTGGATATAGAGTTAAAAACAGGATCAGCCATAGAGCTAGAGCTGTAAAGGCTGTAGTCTCTAAGATACTTGCGCTTCACAGTTAGCAGTGCTTCTAATCGTTTTAAATATATGTAGATATTCAGCAGGGTTTCATCTCGCCCACATGGATTTTCTTATCCATGTGGGTTCGTTGGCGGCTATCGAGCCCAACGTCGCTGGGCTCCTAGGGCTCTGGACAAGCTCCCTATACCTTCAGCTAGGTATTCTAATGATCTGAGTTTTATGTTTATACGCACTACTACCTCTCTATGCAATAACTCTCCTCCTTCAGAACACCTACCGATCCTTGAACCTCGGGATCTATCCCACTTTATCCCAGATGAAGAGCTTTTATACTTCTAACAGAAACCTCATATTGGGTGGCTCTGCTGAAGATTCCGAAGGCGATCAACACCTACTGCCCTAGATGTAAAGCGCATACAGAGCATAGTGTAACAATATATAAGCATGGTAAGAGGAGGACCCTTGCAGAGGGTCAGAGGAGGTATCTCGCTAAGCAGGAAGGCTATGGATCTAAGAGGAAGCCTGAGCAGAAGAGATTTGCTAAAGTTACTAAGAAAACTGTTCTTAAGCTCAAGTGCCAGAAGTGTGGGTTTATATTACATAGAAGGGGTATTAGGCTTAAGAAGGCCGAGCTTGTGGAGGTGGTTAAGGGTTGAAGAAGAGGAAGATACTGATCCCCGAGCCTAAAAGCAGGTTTGTAAGAGTTAGATGCCCCCAATGCGGTAATGAACAGGTGATCTTTGATCACGCTACCTTCCCCGTTAGATGTTTTATATGTGGCACACAGCTTGTCAAGAGCACTGGGGGAAAGGCTATTATCTATGGGGAGATTATAAAGATCCTGGGGTGAGATCCTGGTTTTAAAGAGAAAGCAGATCCCAGATGTTGGAGAGCTTGTAGTAGCAACTGTTAAGGAGATATTCGATTATGGTGCATATGTAACGCTGGACGAGTATAGAGGCTATAGAGCCTTCTTACCATGGAGCGAGATAACTGCTAGACATTTCAAAGATATAAAAGAAGTTCTTAGAGAGGGTCAGAGGGTTGTGGCAAAGGTTATAAGGGTTGATAAGACTAAGAAGCCCCCTGCGGTTGATGTCTCGACAAAGAAAGTGAGTGATGAGGAAAGGAAGAGCAAGATGATTCTCTGGAAAAGGGCTCAGAAGGCACATAACATCCTCGAGATCGTTGCCAAAAGACTTGGGATGAGTGTCGAGACTATATATGAGAAAGTAGGGTGGAAGCTGGAAGATAAATACAAGGAGATCATGGCCGGCATAGAGGAGCTAGCTATGAGGGGTGAGGAGGCTGCTCGCGGCATAGAGGTTGAGGAGGAGATTCTAAAGACCCTTATAGAGGAAGCGAGAAGACATGTGGAAATTAAAAGGGTATCTATATCGGGGATTATAACTGCTAGATCAAGGGCGCCGGATGGTATAAAAAGATTGAAGAGCTTCTTCGAGGAGATCATATCCCTTGTAGAGGGTAGATACTCTAAAGATTGGGTGAAGATAGAGCTATACACGCTCGGCGCGCCAAGATATAGGCTAATCCTGGAAGGATCGGACTACAAGGAGCTTGAAAAGATACTCTCAAGCGTTCTCGAATACGCCGAAAAGGCTTCAAAGAAGCTTGGAATAGAGTTTAGCTTCGAAAGAGCATAGGTGATCTGATATAGTGAGACACCTCATAAGAAAGTGTACCAGATGTGGTAGATATACACTCAAAGAGAGATGCCCCCTCTGTGGCTCAGAAACAATAGATCCCCACCCACCTAGGTTTTCACCAGAAGATAGGTATGTGTCCTATAGAGTTAAAGCGATATATAAGGAGAAAGCGGAGTCAAGAGGCTCGGAATCTTCTACAACAAATTAATTAGATCCAGATTATAGCTCTAAACACAGCGAAGATCTATATATGTGGTAGCACACAGATATTACATATATGATTAGATTCTCACATAGATATTGAGGTTATATGTTATCAACCCGCAGATAGATATATTTATTGGGTTCTGACTTGTCTCTCTTCAACAAACTCATCTCCAGAGAGGCACCTCTCATCATCTTTGAGGGAACACCAGGTGAAAGGGCTTATCTGGCTAGGCTTATAATTAGTAGGTTTGGTGGAGCTGAGATCCTATGTGAGAACCCCCTTATCATGAGGATCCCTAGATCCTCTTCTATAGAGGAGGTTGAAGAGTTCATAGTCTCGCTTAAAGGGATTGGTAATGCAGCTGCTAGAATATCTACTAACGGGGAAGAGATTCACAGGTGCTTAGACGGCGGAGAAAAGGTTATGATGGTTAGCGAGCATGATCCAGTTTCGTCTCGGCCATGGAGGAAAGGGTTTTTAGCTATAAAGCTAAAGTTATGTATATCTCAAAATCTAGGGAATATTATTTTGGAAAAGGGCGAGACTCTGGCAAAATATATGTCCTCAAACCCCCTTATAAAAATAGCTTCAATGGCTATACCATCCGCTATATCAACGATCGGTAGGTTTATAAACGATGCCAACATGATGATCGTAGGAACGGCCATTAGCGGGAGTCTCTTTGCATTCCAGAGCATAAGCTTTAAAAGGGCGAGAAAGAAGGTCTAGAAGCTCTTATAGCTTCAATTATAATCAAAAGCCGTGCCCCTATAAAATGGCGGGCTGTATCCTTTTTAATGGTAGTGGGGATTTATATTCATTTGTTGTCTGGGCTTAAGCTTATATGTATTTAATCCATAATTGTTTTGATGATTAGGTGATATCTCTGCTAGATCTTGGGAGACCTCGAGAAGCAATGATGCCCAGAGCACCCGAGGCCGAAGCCCTTTATGAGGGCATTGCCCAGAAGGGCTTCGGGGTTCCAAGCCTAGCCCTAGATGGGAGCCCCTTTCCGCTGGGCTCAACAGCCACCCATGATCCCACAGGGCTAAAAACCCTGTGGATCAAGAAACATAGCAACACAAACAAAAGAAAATCAATAACCATCAATGACCATCGGGGGACAAGCGGTTCATGGATATAGTGCTGGGGATGCGGAGGATGGATATGATTAGCGCTATCCAGCTGAATGAGAGCATCTTGGTTGATACGGGGAGTAGAAGGATCTATCTATCCAAGCCTGTTCTCACCGCTGAAGATGAGATTGCCTCTTCCTTTGCATCTGTGTTGGAGGAGCTTGGTATTAGGTATAGCATTGTGGCTGGGTATATAGCAATAATGTTTGGCAGGTCTAGGAGGAGTGATGATATAGACTTCATAGCCTATGGAGTGGGGGAAGAGAAGTTCCTAGAGCTGTGCAGAAGGCTTGGAGGGGCTGGGTTCGAGCTTATGCAGGGCGATATCTCTTCTGAGGAGTCTTTGAGAAGGATTTATAGGGAATACCTTGGGCAAGGGTACAGCGTTAGGTTCATGTATAGAGGCACCATATTGCCCAACATAGAGTTTAAGCTGGCTAGAACACGCTACCAAATATACAGCATTGAGAATTGCTACGAGGTAGTGCTGAACAATAGCTTCAGGCTGAGGATAGCACCTATAGAGCTCCAGATAGCGTATAAGCTGCGGCTTGGATCAGAGAAGGATATGGGGGACGCAGCATTCCTCTACAGCCTCTTCAAACAGGTGATAAATGGTGAGGAGCTTAAGATGTGGTGTGAGGAGCTGGGGGTAAATATAAAGTTGCTCGTCTAGAACTAGGTGGAGACTATGGGAGGGGAAGGTGGGGAGGCTATTGAGGAGCTCCTGAAGGATAGGAGGAG
>JAVVGG010000048.1:0-10544 GCA_032249275.1 Desulfurococcales archaeon | reverse complement strand
GAGGCTTGCTTAACCCTCTATGTCACCTTATATATCTAATCCACTCTTCAGGAGGCTTTATCCCCAGCTCCTCCAAGATCTTCAAGATCCTGTCTGAGGGGGCTAGGTAGTAGAGAGGCCAATCCCTTAGCCTAGATAGAAGGGCTTTGCTGGTGATCCCCTCTATCCCCGAGAGCCTTCTAAACCTGAATGTTGGCTCCCCCTTATCGTTGATCGATACATCTTCCACGAGTAGGAAGCTCGGAGGATAGGCCGTGTAGTCAACCCTATCAGTCCTCGTACCCCTTCTAATAGGCCCCTTACCGTAGATCCCTATGGCTGGGATTGGGAGGAGGGATTTTATGTCTTGGTACAGCTTCTGATCCATGCTAGTACCCTGGTAATAGACCTCGCCATCCCTCTCCCACTGGCTTGGATTGAAGTGTGTGTTGAGTATCAAAACCTGCCCCATATAGATGCCCTCTAAATAATCTCATCCTCATCGAAGAAGAGAGATATCTCGTATTTAGCCGCCTCAGAGCTGTCTGAGGCGTGGGCTATATTCTCGCTCACAGATAGTGCATAGTCGCCCCTTATAGTCCCTGGAGGGGCTTTCCTACCATCTGTGGGGCCGAGGAGATTCCTCACAACACTTATAGCTGAATCGCCCTCTATAACCATGAGAACCACAGGGCCCCTCGTTACGAACTCTACAAGCTCTTCAAAGAAGGGCTTCCCCTTATGCACAGCATATAACCTCTCAGCCTCCTCCCTGGTGAGCTTCTTAAGCTTCATAGCAACTATCTTCAGCCCCTTCTTCTCAATCCTAGATATTATTTCCCCTACCAACCTCCTCTCATAGCCATCGGGTTTAATCATGAAGAATGTCCTCTCAACTGGCAGGGGGGTCACCTCCTCTGGGCTCCCAGATAGCTAGCTGTCCAGGGAAGCTTCTTGGGATCTCTACCCATTTTGAAGTATTTAAAGCACTTGGAGGAGCAGAACCTCAGTATAGATCCGTCGTTCCTCACAAACATGATCCCGGTTCCAGGCGGTATCTGGGATCCGCAGAAGCTGCACCTGTGGATGCTCACCATCCACTCCACCCGGATATATATAGCTAGTAACTCTTTAAAGCGTCCACAGATATATCTATGGGGTTAACATGTCACAGCAAGCGGAGAAGGCTGTGAAGTCCATAATAGAGGAGATAGGGATACCAGCAGAGGTAATCCAGATCATAGGGAGAACAGGTGTTACAGGGGAGATAACACAGGTTAGGGTAAGGGTTCTAGAGGGAAGGGATAAGGGGAGGATAATCACTAGGAATATAAAGGGGCCTGTGAGGATAGGGGATATAGTAATTCTCAGGGAGACCGAGAGGGAGGCTAGGAAGCTAACAACCAGGAGATAGATCGGTGCTCGGGTTGCCCGTCTACAATGTATATATAGTCTCGTATAGCGAAGAATCTGTAGAGGAGGTGGAAAAGGAATTATCCAAGGTTGCGAGGATTCTAAGTAAAAGCAGGAGCATGGTTGTTAGGAGCTTCTACTACTATAGAGTGGACACGTTCTCAGAAGATGAGATAGCAAGGGTTTTAAAGATGTATATAGATAAGGGGGATATATCCTGGTATAAGATCGAGAGAACCATGGGGTGATCCAAACGGCTCTCTTAGGCACTAGATATAATCCCTCAGAGGTTGAGGAGAGGGTTAAGAGGTATTGGGAGGATGAAAGGATATATGAGAAGCTGAAGAGCAGGAGATCAAATAAGATCTTCTTCTTCCTAGACGGCCCACCATATCCAAGCTCGCCCACATTCCACCCCGGCACAGGGTGGAACAAGGTTATCAAGGATGCAGTGCTTAGGTTCTACAGCCTCAGGGGCTACGATGTTACTGACACCCCTGGCTATGATACACATGGTCTTCCAATAGAATATCAGATTGAGAAGAGACTTGGGATATCTAGTAAGAAGGAGATTATTGAGAAGATAGGTATAGACAGGTTTGTACAGATGTGTAAGGAGTTTGTTTTCAGCAATGTCGAGGCTCTTTCAAAGGGCTTCAAGGATCTAGGTGTTATGATGGACTGGTCAAAGCCCTACATGACACTCAACAATGATTATATAGAGGAGGCGTGGAAGCTGGTAAAGGCTGCTGATGAGAAGGGCCTCCTGGACACGGATGTAAGGGTTCTACACTGGTGTCCCAGATGCGAGACTGTTTTGGCTGACTACGAGGTTACCCAGGAGTATGTGGATCTTGAGGATCCCTCGATCTATGTTAAGATGCCTGTGAGGGGGATGAATAGGGAGTATTATCTTGTTATATGGACGACGACTCCGTGGACCCTCCCAGCAAACACCTTTATCATGGCTAGAAGCGATGCAATCTATGTGAAGGTAAAGGTGGGGGATGAGATCCTTATAATGGCTGAACAAGCTGTTGAAAGGGTTATGAGGGAGGCTGGCATAAAAGAATACCAGATAGTTGGTAAGATGCTGGGAAGAGATCTAGAGGGAGTTGAGTATGACCACCCGCTAGAGGATATAATACCTCTGCAATCTATCCTCAAGAACTATCACAGGGTTGTTATCGCAGACAGGTTTGTATCCTTAGAAGAGGGTACAGGGCTTGTACACGCTGCGCCTGGGCATGGGCCGGAGGATTTCGAGGTTGCTAGGAATAAGGGGTTCCCCATATACTCCCCCCTAGATGATTCCGGTAGATTTACGAAAGAGGCTGGGAGGTACGCCGGGGTAGGGGCTAGAGATGCTAATAAGGAGATCATCGAGGATCTAAGGTCTAGGGGGGCGCTGCTAGCATATTCAAAGATAGTCCATAGATACCCCGTGTGCTGGAGGTGCAAGACACCCCTCCTTCTGAGGGCTACGAAGCAGTGGATTATAAGGACATCAGCCCTGAGATCCCTTGCAATTGAGGAGGCTTCTAAGGTGAAGTGGATCCCGAGGTGGGGGTTGGATAGGATGAAACCTCTGCTGGAGGGTATGCAGGACTGGGTGATATCTCGACAGAGATTCTGGGGGGTGCCTCTGCCGATATGGATATGCAGGAGCTGTGGATATAAAATTGTTATAGGGAGTGTTAGGGAGATCAAGGAGTATGGGGGAGAAGAACCAGAAGATCTCCATAGACCGTGGATAGATAGAGTGATCCTTAGATGCCCAAGGTGCGGGGGCCAAGCCGAGAGGGTACCCGACGTAGCTGATGTCTGGCTAGACTCTGGTGTAGCCTTCTACGCATCCCTCGGCAGAGATGGGCTTGAGAAGTTCAAAAGCATGGGCCCTGTAGACTTCGTAGTAGAGGGTCACGACCAAACTAGGGGTTGGTTCTTCAGCATGCTTAGATCGGGCTTGATAGTCCTCGGCTCCGCACCATATAAAATAGTACTTGTACATGGCTTTGTTCTTGATGAAAAGGGTAGGGAGATGCATAAGTCCCTGGGAAACTATGTTGAGGTATCTGAGGTTGTGAGGAGATATGGTAGGGACGCCTTCAGACTATTTGTGCTCTCTAACACTACTTGGGAGGATCTAAAGTTCTCTATGAAGAGGCTTGAGGATTCGCTAAGGGATCTCAATATAATGTGGAATGTGCTTCTCTTCTCCAAATCCTATATGGAGATAGACGGGTATAGATACTCTGAGGAAGATCTCAATAGGCTTTCCAGCCACCTGAGGATCGAGGATAAATGGGTCCTCTCAAGGCTAGCATCGGTTGTTGAGGAAGTTACAAGGGCTATGGAGGAGTACAGGATCCACGAGGCTGTTAATATGCTCAGAGACTTCATAGTAGAGGATCTCTCAAGAACATATCTCAAGATAGTTAGGAGAAGGGTCTGGGAGGAGGAGAACACCCCCGACAAGCTAGCTGTATATGCAACCCTCTTCAAAGCCCTCAAAGCTTGGAGTATAATGGCATCGATAGCGATCCCCCACATGGCAGAGCTAGTATACCAGGAGCTCATCAGGAGATTCGATAGCACATCCAAGGAGAGTGTTAATCTAGAGCAGTGGCCAGATATAGATGAGCTATCTAAATATAGAGATGGGAGACTTGAAAAGATATTCGAGAGGCTAAAGGAAGTCTTCGAGGCACTGGCATCTGCTAGGATGAACGCTGGTATAAGGCTTAGAAGGCCTGTTGAGATGTGTATCGTAGCCAGCGATAGTGCAGAATATCTAGAGGCTGTTGAGAGGGGCTCTAACGTGATAAAGGAGATGATGAACTGTCAAGAGGTGATAGCTATGAGGGCTTCAGAGGCGATGGGCAAGATTATAAGGGTTAGGGCGAGGCCCATACTATCATCTATAGGTAGGGAGTTCAGAGATTTTGCAAGGAATGTGGCAAGCTATATAGAGCAGAGGGGGGAGGAGGTTGCGAGGGAGGTATCAAAGGGATTTGTGAATGCTGTTATTGAGGGTAAAGAGGTTGTAATAAGGCCTGAGCATGTAGAGATAGTTGAGGAGCCCGTGGAGGGCCATGTAGTGGTTAAGAGGGGTTGGGGCTATGCGGCGATAACCACCAAGGTCTCGGAGGAGCTGGCCCTAGCCGGGCTTGCCAGGGAGCTCATCAGGAGGATCCAGGTGATGAGGAAGGAGCTAGGGCTCAGCCTCATGGATATCATAAATGTTGATATATACTCCGAAGAAGATAACCTCAAAGCCATAGAGAGGGTTAAGGAGCTCATAGCAAGGGAGACTAGAAGCACATCGATCAACATTAAGAGGTCGCAGCAAGAGGTTAGGGGAGCCCTTATAAGGGAGTGGGAGATAGATGGGGAGATATATGTAATAGCGATTTCAAAGCTATAAAAGATCTATCTTCTGAAGGCACGACGGGATTACAACCTAAAAGCCTCGCCCTTCAGGGTGGGAGGGGGCCTGCTCCCTTTGTCAACATTCTGAAGTAGATCTTCATGCTTCTAGCATATCTAGGGTTATAGATTCTAGTTGTAAACATATGCCTTCTCCTAATCGGGTCTGAAAATATGTTGTAGGTTATCTCCTCGTCTATTACAATAAACGGAGACTCTATGTAGTCGCTCTCATATAGCCTAAATCTATCTATGATATCTGCACTTCCCAAATCTTCTCCTAGATCTGTCTGTGGCACCTGCAACATGCTTATATGCCCTTCTAGGAGCATCTTTATATGCTTAACAGCTGGAGATCCTCTGGGCCCGGCATACTCTATAATTACGCCCCTAGACAGAGCCTTTATCGATGGGGTTAGAAGCTCTCTCCATGGGAATTCCATGGGCATATTGCTTGTAGCTATTAAGATCTCTTTTGACGCTCTATCTATATCCTCTATGAGCATCGATACAAGTCCCTCTATACTCTCAATCAAAGTCACACCAGCAAGTTCTTGATCTCCTCTCCTCGGGGACCTCACTCCTACCTTCTCAGCAAGCCTATTAATAGTCTCAACAACTTTCGCAGCCTTTTCCCTAGCATCTACACAGAGACCTTCAGCAAGCCTGCTGGAAACGATCTCAGGTTTGACAGCGTCTATCACAAATGGCTTCGAAGATACTTTCACAGCTAGCCCCTTCGATATAAGAGATCTAGCAACGCTATAGCATTTAGTCCTCGGTATCCCCGCAACCTGGGAGAGCCTGGAAATCCCCGCGGGTCCTACGAGAATTAAAGCTATATAGGCTTTTGCCTCATACTCGGTAAGGGAGAAGAAATCCCTTATAACAGCCAGCTCATCTCCCCCTATGAGCTCAGTTATGCTGCTCATAAGATCTCAAACCCACTATATAGATCTTAGGTACTACGGATTTATATATCTCTCTATTCAACTCTATAACTCTATATATGGATCGATCAATGGGGTTTGGAATAGATCTCGATTCGTAGATCTTTAAAATGCTATAGCCCAGGAAGATGTTTTTAACACATACAGCCACAAAGCTAGTGGTTGCCCATGCTAATAAGCACAGGCTTCCCCTCAGCACCTACTCACTTTTCGTGAGTTTATAAGGGGCTTATATCTATGGTGGCTGAAGAGTCTATAAGCTTACTGCTAGCTCAACAGTCTTCTTCATATCTCCGACCTCTCCCCACCCTAAAAAGTGAAGGTTTTTCTTAGAGCAGGTGTTTGGGCTATACCCCTTTGAAAAGGTTTTAGCCCCGCGCCGGTCTCAGACGTGTTACCCCTATCCTGTATAGCAGGGATCCAGAGCCATAGCTTTTATCACCATCTCATGGCATGGGTTTTTAACCTTTCATGTATTGCTAGAGAGGCCCAGAGCTTTATACGCATTGCTATCATCATCGATAAGGCTAGAGGACACATGGCATGTAAATGCCATTACCGCCTTAGAAGGCGAGGCTCTCTAGTTGTAAGGGCTGTAGATATCTATAGATCCTCTACAAAAGTAGCTAATTCCCTCGCCATAGCGTCGACGGCTTCTCCTAGGGTCTCTGCCTTTAAGAGTTTATCGATAGCGATATTATGGATCTTCTTTGTAAGCGAGCTTAAGCCGTCTAGCCAACCTCTGAGGCTGAGAGCTCTGCTCATCACCAGCATCTCTATGGATGCTATTCTGAGCCCTAGCTCCGCTATCTCTAATGCTTTGAGCCCCGCGTTGAGGGAGTTGCTAACGTGGTCTTCGTGGTTAGCGGATGTAGGGGTGTTATCCTGTGTAGCTGGTATGGATAGGGTTTTAGCTCTATTTAGTAGGGCTGCTGCTAGATACTGGAGCATCATGAGGCCAGAGCTCTTACCAGGATTCTCCGAGAGGAATGGCGGTAACCCATGGCTCAGGTTCTTGTCAAGGATCGCTGAGATCCTCCTCTCACATTGAATTAGGGCTGGGATCATCGATATGGATAGAAGATCCATAGCTATAGCTATATGGATCCCGTGGAAGTTGCAACCACTAACACATTCACCCCTTAGGATCACAGGGTTATCTGTCACAGCATTTATCTCTCTATCAACAACCGATCTCACATATTCCAGCGAGTCCCTCAGAGCACCGAGTACCTGTGGGATGCATCTATAGCTATATATATCCTGTATGACTCCTGATCTTCCCAGGTTTGATGATCCATCCAAGATCCTATGTATGTCGACAGCAACCCCCAGGATCCCCGGATGCCTCTTAAGGGAGAGCATCTCAAGATCTACGTGATGCTTCGGCGTCCCCATAGCCTGGATAGCAATTGAGGAGCTGATTTCAAGGGCTTTTAGAAGCTTCTCAGCAGCTACTAGAGCGTGAACTGCTATGGATGTGGACATTGCGGTGTTATTTATTATGGAGAGGGCCTCCTTGGGACCGAGATCCAGGGGCTTGAGACCCTCTTCAGCAAGCGCCTGTGAAGATCTCAGGATCCTTCCCCCCTTTTCAACAAACCCCATCCCTGTTAGTGCTAGGCCTATATATGCCATGGGCGCTAGGTCGCCGCTGGCGCCAAGCGATCCATATCTAGGTACTATAGGCACTATATCTCTATTCAGCATTTCCATAAGGAGGGACACTGTGTCCGGCGATACCCCTGAATATCCATTCGAAAACTGTCTCACCAATATAGCCATAGCACCTCTTACAATAGACTTGTCCAGGGGATCACCGGAGCCTGCTGTATGCTCCCTCAAAAAATCCCTAGATCTTCTAGCGACCTCAAAAGGATCCACCTCAAAGTCTTTCAACCCTCCAACACCTGTGGTTACACCATAGCATTTCCCTCCTCTTCTAATCATCTCTAAAAGCTCATCCCTCCTCTTCTCAAGAGTTTCATATACATTATCTCTGATCGAGGCTCTAGCCCTTCCCACAGAGATCTTCCATATATCTCTATAGCTAACATCTCTGGAAAGATCTATTACCTCCATTGCTAGAATACCCCCACAGATTCATGCTAATAACTTTTTATCATTGCCTGTGATCAGCTGGTAATGTTACGGATGGCAATTAAAAATATTCTAGCTTGTTAGGTGATATATCTCGGGAAGCTAGATCGTAGCTATCCATATTCTCTATATTATAAATCCTAAGCCCATATATACTTGCTAGCGAGATGGGAATTGGCAGAGCCATATGTGTAGGATCTTGATTCTCTTTGGCAACACACGATCTATGACTAGGTATAGAGATGCCCTCATAGAGAGTCTTTTGAGGGCGTCTGAATTCGATCCATATGGGGGTTTCCTAACAGGTTCCAGAGGGATCAGCCATAGAGATGGCTGGGGAAGGCTCAGCGTGTTAATCACAACCAGGGGCGTTGAAAAGCTTGCTATAGCCAAGTCTATAGATCCCTTCTACGAGGACATAGATGCTAGGGCTCACCTACATCAACTAGGATCTCTAGATGGGGCTGCTGTTGAGATGATCCATGTTAGGGCTGCTGCAGCGGGCATGCCGATAAACATATTCTCAACACATCCAGCCGAGGCTGTGACCAGTGAGGGCTATAGGCTCTATCTAATTCACAATGGTACAGTGGATAAGGACAGAATTCTAGAGGATCTTGGGATCGATAAGAGGGGTATATATGCGAGTCTCTATAACGACACATACTTCCTAGCACAAATGATCGCTGCAAGGATAAAAAGTCATATAGATGAAGGGACTCTAAGAGAGATCATAGGATATACAGTATCAGCACTAAATATAGGGGTCATCCTAGTTAGAGATCGTGATGTAGAAGTGGCTATAGGTAGTTTCTACAGAGTATACGATAGAGCTGTTGAGAGGAGGAATTACTATAAAATCTATAGAGCGGTATCGAGAGATCCGATCTATATATATTCTTCATCAACAACCATAGATATATATAGACCTGATCTGGATCTTGAGTGGGTCGAGATCCCAAACGGTTTGTTCGAGGTATATAGGATCTGGCACGACGGATTGTCTAGGGTTGAGAAGAGGTTTGAAACCATATACTCTGGGTGATTGCTAAGCATGATACTAAGGGATCTCTGATCCCTATCTGGGGTAGATAGCCCGTGTCCTCCACGCTATTTAGAGCACCTAGCGGTAGGTTTATCAGAGATATAGAGGATCTAAGGCTAGGCGATGTTGTCAGGAAAAAATGTGACCCCAGCTGTATATGCATAGCAGGTGCTCCCTGGGATTGGAGCACAGCAGGGAGGCCGGGGGCTAGATATGCTACTACTAAGCTGAGGGATTATCTATATAGCTTTAATGTTCATAATGACATACGTGTATGCGATGTCGGAGATATAGATATAGTTCCAGGTGATATAGCCGCGACATCATCTAGAATATATAATGCTGTGGAGGAGCTGCTAGGCATGTGCAGAGGCTTCCTATTGATTGGAGGAGATCACAGCATAACTAAATATTCTGTATCGGCTGTGCTGGATAGAAGAGGCCCTGGAGGAGGCCTTGTTGTGTTCGACGCCCATCTAGATCTGAGGAGACTTTCTGAGGGTCTATCATCTGGAACATATCTCAGAGAGCTTCTAGAGGAGAGGGGATCAGGCTTGAAGGTTGTGGTTGTTGGTATTAGAAGGCATAGTGTTCCTAGATATATGTTGGATCTAGTTAGAAGGCTGGGTGTTACATATATAGAGACTGAGAATCTGGATCCCAGAGAAGCTGTGAAGACTATAAATGATATCCTTTCAGGGGCTAAATGGATCTATATAAGCTTTGACAGCGACTCCCTAGATCCGCATCAATGTCCAGGGGTCAACTCACCATCGCCACTAGGGCTAGCTATGCGGGATGTTGTGGTGATCTTGGACGGTATCTCCAAGGCTGGAAAGCTCGTTGGATGTGATATTGTGGAATATGTTCCGTTTCTAGATCACGGGGAGGTGTGCGGAAGGAACGTGGCTTATATAGCTTATAGAATGATCTATCTAATGGGATCTTAACCAAGATCTATCTCTGGATCTCGCAACCCCTTATATTTTTCACCAAAACCCCATTTTTTATAACACATGCTATGGGGCTTCGACGCATTAGATAGCTAAACCATCTATAGCTTGGCTGCGCCCACAACACTATATCGGCTTTCGAACCCTCTACAAGTGATCCTACGAGCCCTCTAAGCCCAAGGCTATGGGCTGCATTAACCGTTGCAGCTGCAATAGCGTTTACAGGGGGTAGTGAGAGGTAGTTAACAGCTAGATCTATTGTTGCAACCATATCGAGGTTCATGAGGGATGGCGAGTGATCTGTTGCAATAGCTATTATAGCTCCTCTCTCCAGGAGCTCCCTAGAAGGAGGCTTTCTACCTACTGTAGCTATCGCAGTGCTAGGTGCTAGCACAGCTGTGGAATCTATCGTGGAGATCCTATCAACAATCTCGATAGGTGTGTGGTTTAGATGATCTAGTGACGATGCGCTGAGCTCGAGACCTACATAGCTGCATCCTATATAGCTGAATTCATCAGCATGGATCCTAGGTATAAGGCCTCGGCTCTTACCAGCAGCTAGTATAGCTCTAGCCTCACTTGGGTTGAAAGCACCCTTATCGCAGAAGACATCAATATATCTATATCCCAGCTCCAAAGCTCTCGGAATCAAAATCCTTTCAAATCCATCTAGAA